>CALGFH010000152.1 GCA_937881255.1 uncultured Actinomycetes bacterium | reverse complement strand
GAGGACGCCGGCGCCCTCGGGGCGCAGCTGCGGCAGCCGTCGGTCGAGCCAGCCGGGCAGCCACCAGTTGGCCCGGCCCAGCAGGGCCATGGTCGCGGGCACCAGCACCATCCGGACGATGGTGGCGTCGAGCACGATCGCCGTCGACAGTCCAAGGCCCAGCATCTTGACCAGCGGCGACGGGTCGGCGACGAAGCTCGCGAACACCACCGTCATGATCAGCGCGGCCGAGGTGATCACCCGGCCGGTGGCCGCCGCGCCGCGGGCCACCGACTCGGCGTTGTCGCCGGTGGCGTCGTAGGCCTCGCGGATGCGCGAGAGCAGGAACACCTCGTAGTCCATGGACAGGCCGAAGAGGACCGCGAAGAAGATGATCGGCATCGGCGAGGCGATCAGGTAGGTCCCCTCCAGCCCGAACAGGTCCGCGAGCCAGCCCCACTGGAACACGGCCACCACGACGCCGTAGGCCCCGCCGATCGACAGCAGGTTCATCACGACGGCCTTGAGCGGCACCACGACCGAGCGGAACACGACCATCAGCAGCAGGAACGACGCGGCCAGGACGGCGGCGATGAAGATGGGCAGAGTGTCGGACAGCTGCCTGGTGAGGTCGTCGGTCATGGCGGTCAGGCCCGACACGGCGACGTTGGCCGGGACGAGGTCGCGGACACGCTCCAGGGTCGCCGAGGTCTCGGGGTCGGTGGGTGCGGTGGTGGGGATCACGGGCAGCGACGTTGGCCGGGACGAGGTCGCGGGCGCGCTCCAGGGTCGCCGAGGTCTCGGGGTCGGCGGGGGCGGTGGTGGGGATCACGGGCAGCACGACGGTGTCCCCGGCGGGCGAGGTCCGCGGCTCGCCGACCATGGCGATGCCGGGGTCGGCGGCGACCCGCTCGGACAGGTCCGGGACGGCGGCCGCGTCCACGCCCTGGCGGCGCAGGTCGGCCACCAGCAGCAGCGGGGCGTTCAAGCCGGGGCCGAAGCCGTCGGCCAGCAGGTCGTAGGCGCGACGGTGGGTGGTGGCGGTCGAGTCGTCGCCGGCGTCCGGGAAGCCCGTCTCCATCCGCAGCGCCGGGGCGGCCAGGGCCAGCAGCACCGCCGCGGCGGCGACCAGGTACGGCCAGGGCCGGCCGGACACGCGGTGGGCAAAGCGCCACCAGGCCGTGTCCTGGGCACGCGGGGTGGGGCGCCGGCGGCCGATCAGCCGTCCCGCGTCCACCCGGTCGCCGAGCAACGTCAGCAGCGCCGGCAGCAGGGTGAGGGCGGTGGCCACGGCGAAGAGCACGACCAGCGAGGTGCTGAGCCCGATCGAGACCAGGAAGCCGAGGCCGGTCAGCACCAGGGCGGCCATCGCCACGACGACGGTCCCCCCGGCCAGCAGGACGGCGGCACCGGCCGATCCCATGGCGTTGGACAGCGCGGTCGGGTTGTCCTGGCCGGCGGCGCGGTGCTCGCGGTAGCGGGCCATGACGAACAGGGCGTAGTCGATGCCGACCCCCAGCCCGATCATCGCCGCGATGGTCGGGGCGGCGCCGGAGACGTCCATGGCGTTGGCCAGCAGGGCGATCCCGCCCAGGCCGACGGCCACCGCCACCAGGGTGAGCGCGATCGGGAGCAGCGCGGCCACGATCGTCCCGAAGGCGACCACGAGCACGACCAGGGCGGCCAGCAGGCCGGCGGCCTCGGCACCCGACGTCTCGGTCTCGGCGTTGATGAAGGCCGCGTCGCCGCCGAGCTCGGCCGCGACCCCGGCCGCCCGTGCCGGCGCGATCGCGTCGGCGACCGCGGTCAGCGGCGCCGGGCCGAGCTCGGTCGCGGGCCGGTCGAAGGCGATCTCGGCGAAGCCGACGCGCCCGTCGGGTGACACCGTGCCGGCGGCGAACGGGTCGGCCACGGTGGCCACGTGCTCCACGCCGGCGATCCGGGCGAGGGCGGCGTCGACGGCGGGCCGGTGGCCCTCCAGCCGCTCCCCCTCCGGGGCGGCGAACACCGCCAGGGCGCTGCCGCCGGCCGCCTCGGGGAAGCGCTCCTCGAGCAGCACCATCGCCTCCTCGCTCTGGCTGCCGGGGGCGACGAGGTCGTCGGTGAACGACCCCCCGGCGGTGCCGGCCAGCCCCAGGACGATGGCGGCCGCGACCGCCCACATCCCGATGGTGGCCCATGGCCTGCGGGCGCTGGCGTCGCCGATGCGACGGGTGACGCGATGCATGACGGTGCTCCTTCGGTGGTCGGGCTCGGACGGTGGGCGCCGGCGGTGGCGCCGCGGAACCACCCTGATCGCCGGGGCCGGCGGGGTCGCCCGCCCGCGGACGGGTTGGCCCTCCCCCGCCAGGCGGGTCCCTGCCGGGCCCCGGCGGCCGGCCGCCCCCCGTACGGCGGGGCCCGCATCCGTCCCGAGATGGATGACCGCGCGCCCGGCCTCGCTTATCGTGGGGCGATGCCCGCTGACCAGCCCCGACGGTTCCGGGGGCCCTTCGCCCGCTGGCCTCGCGCCGCGGACGCGGCCCTGGCGGTCGCCGTCTTCCTGGCGACGGTGTTCCTGGTCGACGGGCCCGGCGACGCGATCGTCGTCCGTCCCGTCGGCGACGTCCCGATCCCCGCCCTCCTGGTCTTCGCCGTGGCCAGCGCGGCCCTGTACCGGCGCCGGCACGCGCCCCTGGCCGTGCTGGGCGTGGCCCTGGTCGCCTGGGCCCTCACCCTCGACAGCGGCTACGCCGACCTCGGCGGGGTGGCGATCATCGCCCTGTACAGCGCCGGGCGGTACGCCGCCGACGACCGGTGGGAGCGGCTGGGCGTCGCCGCGGCCGTCGTCGTGGTCATCCTCGACGGCCTCCTCGACCCGGTCCCGTGGGGGGAGATCCTCTTCGGCGCCGTGGTCATGTTCGTGGCCTGGTACGTCGGGCGCCGCCTCCGGCTGCGCCGGGAGCGGGCCGACGAGCTGCTGCGGGAGCAGGCCGCCGAGGCCCGCCGGATCGTGGTCGAGGAGCGGACCCGCATCGCCCGCGAGCTGCACGACGTGGTCGCCCACCGGGTGAGCCTGATGACGGTGCAGGCGGGCGCGGCCAAGGCCGTGGCCGCCGAGGACCCCGAGGGCGCCCTGCGGGCGATGGGCGCGGTCGAGGAGGCGGGACGCCAGGCGCTGGACGAGCTGCGCCACCTGCTCGGGGTCCTCCGGCCGGAGGCCGACCACGACGGGCTGGGCCCGCAGCCCGGCCTGGCCGACCTCCCCCGGCTGGTCGAGCAGACCCGCGGGGCGGGCCTGGACGTCTCGCTGGCCACGGACGGGGTGCCGGCCCGGCTTCCGGCCCGCGTGGACCTGTTCGCCTACCGCATCGTCCAGGAGGCGCTGACCAACGTGCTCAAGCACGCCGGCCCCGGCGCCCGCACCGAGGTGCGGCTCGGCACCGAACCGGGTGGGATCGTCATCGAGGTGCTCGACGACGGCCGGGGCGCCGCCGTCCTGCCCGGGAGCGACGGCGCCGCGGTGGGGGCGCGGGGCCACGGCATCGTCGGGATGCGGGAGCGGGCACTCCTGCTGGGCGGGACCCTCGACGCCCGGCCGCGGCCGGGCGGAGGGTTCCGGGTCGCCGCCCACCTGCCCACCGGAGGCGAGCCGGCGTGAGCATCCGCGTCGTGGTGGTCGACGACCAGGCGCTGGTCCGCGGGGGCTTCGCCATGGTCCTGCGGATCCACGCCGACATCGAGGTCGTGGCCGAGGCCGGCACCGGGCTGGAGGCCATCGAGGTGGCCCGCCAGCACCGTCCCGACGTGATCCTCATGGACATCCGGATGCCCGACATGGACGGCCTGGAGGCGACCTCCCGGATCCTGGCCGAGGCCGACTGGAACGTCCGGGTGCTGATCCTGACCACCTTCGACCCGGACGAGTACGTCTACAAGGCGCTGCGCGCCGGCGCCAGCGGCTTCGTGCTCAAGGACATCCCTCCCGACCAGCTGGCCATCGCCGTCCGCACCGTGGCCGACGGCGGGGCGCTGCTGGCGCCGTCGATCACCCGGCGCCTCATCGGCCAGTTCACCGAGCGCGTCGAGGTCGACGCCGCCGTCGCGGGCCGCCTCGAGCGCCTCACCGACCGGGAGCGCGAGGTGGTGATCGCCGTCGCCCGGGGGTCCAGCAACGCCGAGATCGCCGGCGAGCTGTTCATCGGGCCGGCCACCGTCAAGTCGCACGTGTCGAGCATCCTCACCAAGCTCGGCCTGCGCGACCGCACCCAGCTGGTGGTCTTCGCCTACGAGAGCGGCCTGGTCGAGGCCGGCGCCCGCGACATCGGCCACTGACGCCACGACGGCCGAGGACAGCTCTGAGCGAGGTCAAGGGCCTGGCCCAAGCGGCCGACCTCAAGGGCACGGGGCGAGTGCCCTGGTCGACGAGAAGGGGGCGCCTTGGGATCCGAGCGATACCGGCTGGTCACGCGGAGCGACTTCGACGGACTGGTCTGCGCGGTGCTGCTCGAGCAGCTCGGGCTGGTCCGGGAGATCCTGTTCGTGCATCCCAAGGACGTCCAGGACGGGAAGGTGGAGATCGGTCCCGGGGACATCGCCACCAACCTTCCCTATGCGCCGGACGCCCATCTCGTCTTCGACCACCACCACAGCGAGACCCTCCGCAACCCCACCATCGCCGCCAACCACATCATCGACCCCCACGCGCCGTCGGCGGCCCGGGTGGTCTACGACCACTACGGCGGGGCCGAGCGGTTCCCGAGCATCTCCCCGGAGCTGATGCGGGCCGTCGACCAGGCCGACTCGGCCCAGTACTCGCTGGAGGAGGTGCTGGCCCCCACCGGCTGGGTGCTGCTCAACTTCCTGATGGACAGCCGCACCGGCCTTGGCCGCTTCCGCGACTTCCGGATCTCCAACTACCAGCTGATGATGCAGCTGATCGAGGCCTGCCAGCAGCACGACATCGACGAGATCCTGAACCTGCCGGACGTGCGCGAGCGCGTCGACCTCTACCACCGGCAGAGCGAGGCGTTCGTCGCCCAGCTGCGGCGCTGCAGCAGCGTCCGCGGCAGCGTGGTGGTCGTCGACCTGCGCGACGAGGAAGTGATCCACGCCGGGAACCGCTTCATGGTCTACGCGCTGTTCCCCGACTGCACGGTGTCGGCCCACGTGCTCTGGGGCAAGCAGCGCCAGAACACCGTGATCGCGGTGGGCAAGTCGATCCTGAACCGCACCTCGGCCGCCGACATCGGCGCCCTGATGCTGTCCTACGGCGGCGGCGGCCACGCCAACGCCGGCACCTGCCAGGTCGGCCACGACGAGGCCGACCGGGTCGTCGACGAGCTCGTCGGCCACCTCAACGC
>CALGFH010000151.1 GCA_937881255.1 uncultured Actinomycetes bacterium | reverse complement strand
GGCTGGACGTAGAGCACCAGCCTACGGATCTGGCGGTTGGGGGTTCGAATCCCTCGCAGCGCGCCATTCGGGGTTCCACCGGTGTCATGGCGAGGCTAGGACACGTGGCGGTTCTTGCGGTGACCGCAGCCACAGCGACGTCTGGGTCGGCTGCATGGTCTGGTCGACCACTCCCAGCACCTCGGTGGAGAGCGTATTGAGGTCGATCTGATCACGCAGCCGGGTGGAGAACTCCTCAATCGTCCTGGCCACGTCGTAACGGCGCCGGTTGAAGCGGCGGTCGACCGCGGCCTGGATGCGGCGGCGGGCCGGCTGGAACAGCGCGGCCACGGCCAGGGTCGCCCCGGCCACCACCAGAGGGGAGTCTCGGCCCAGGAGCTGGCCGAGGCCCAGGACCACGGCGGCGTAGCCTCCGCCCAGCAGCAGCGTGAGCAGCCCGTAGGCCAGGGTGCGGCTGATGATCCGGTCCAGGTCATAGAGGCGGTAGCCCAGGATCGCCGCCCCGGTGGCCACCGGCGGGACCACCAGGCAGCAGCCGACGGCCAGGGTGAACAGGATTCCGGCGGCCGATCCCCCGACCGCCAGGCTCAACAGGACGCCGACGGCGCCCAGCCCCACCAGCACCGCGGCCAGCGCCACCCAGCGCAGCTGCAGCCGCTCGACCCCGCGGGCGTGGCGGAACCGCCCCACCAGGGACGCGGCCGCGGCCGCCAGGCCCACGACGGTGACCGCCAGGGCGGCCCGGTTGGCGGCCAGCAGGACCCCGTCGAGGCCGCGGAGGTCGAAGGGGCCGCCCAGGGCCTGGTAGCGCGGGTCCACCGGCCCGCCGGCCAGGGTCACCACCAGCACCAGGACAGCCGGCGTGGCCGCCATCACCCTGGCCGGCCAGCGCCAGCGGGGCGAGGGGAGCGACCCGGTGGGCGTCAGCAGCAGGACGAAGCCGATCAGGGTCAGGGCCGTGAACGTGGTCGCCGGCTGGTACAGCACGGCGTAGCGGGCGGCGGGCAGCGCACCCGGGCGGACCAGCAGCCCGTACACGAAGTACTGGGCGGTCGCGGCGGTGCCGGTGAGCGACAGGGCGATGCCCAGCAGCAGCCAGCCCACCGGGTGCGCCGGGCGGCGGGCGGCCACGACCGCCCCGACCGTGGCCGAGCTCACCACGGCCAGGACGGGGATGGCGACGTCCGGGAAGATGAACTGGACCAGGTCGGCCCGGCCGGCCTGGCGCAACAGCTCGTCCAGCCACGGCACGGCCGCCAGGCAGAGCAGGCTCGCCAGCCACAGCGCCCACGCCAGCCCGGCCGTCCACCGGCGCGGCCGGCCCGGTCCGGCGGGGGACGTCATCGCCGTGGTCCTGGCTGCTCGCAGCGCACCACCGATCCGGCCACCTCCCACGCTCGTCAGCTGCCAGTGTGGCCGGCCTGCGTCTGGGCAGCGTTACGAAGGACGGACCGGGCCGAGGCATCAGGCCTTTGTGAAACAGGCTCCTACCCGGCAAGGGCATTCCCGAGACGGTTGCCAGCCATCCAAGGTTGTTCGTCACCTTCACCGCCCCCTCCTTCGGCCCGGTCCACTCGTGTCGAGCACAAAGGCTGCTGGTCTATCCCTGCCACCCCTATCGGCAGGGCCATCGGTGCCCGCATGGCCGACGACTCGGCTGCTGGGAGCGCCATGACGCCGACAATCCTCGCGTGGGCGAGCCGCTGTGTATCCGCTGCTACCAGGCCGGCGCCCAAGTCCTCTGGAATGCCCTGGCCGGGCGGCTATGGTCGCGGACCACCATCTACCTGTCCCGGGCGCTCGCCCAGCTCGCCGGGCTGCCCGAGGCCGAGCTGCGGGCGCTGGTCCGCATCTCCTTCGCCAAGGTGGCCGAGTACCAGCGGCGCGGCGCGGTCCACTTCCACGCCATCATCCGCCTCGACGCGGCCACCACCTGCGGCTGCCCGGCCTGTGTCGCTCCCCACCAGCCGGGTTCACCGCCGACCTCCTCGAGGCCGCTGTCCGGCGGGCCGCCGCACGGTGGCTGTGGCCTGCCCGATGGTCGATGAGAGCTCGTCCGGGCCTGCTTCGAGCTGGCCGCCCGCCCGGGCCTGGCCGGGCTGCGACTGTGCAGGTGGGCGCACATGCTTGGGTTCGCCGGCCACTTCTCGACCAAGAGCCGTCGCTACTCGGCCACCCTGGGGGCGCTGCGGCGGGCCCGGGTCGCCTACGCCATCCGCCGGCGACACCCTCCCACTAGATGCCTGGGGACGGCCCGCGGACGACCAGACCGTGATCGTCGTGGCGACCTGGAGCTACATCGGTTCCGGCTACCAGACGACCGGGGAGGCATGGCTGGCCGCCTCGGCGGCCGCTCGGGCGCGGGAAGCTCGGCGCATCGCCAAGGAGGAACTACGCACCATGAACATGACCGCTGCATAGCAGGAGCACGACGAGAGTGTTGGACAGGCTGTTGACCGTGGAGGAGGCCGCCGAGCGGCTGGGCACCTCAGTGCGGTTCGTGCGCCGCCTGATCGCGGAGCGCCGGATCGCCTACGTAAAGCTCGGCCGGTATGTGCGCCTGGACCCGGCCGATGTAGAGGCGTTCATCGCCGCCAGCCGGGTCCAAGTCCGACCGTCGCGGCCACCGTCGCCCAGGTCGCCGCCCTGGCCGAGGCGTTCCATCCCCGCTTCCGCGCCCTGGTCCTGGGGGCCGCCTACTCAGGGCTGCGTTGGGGGGAACTGGTCGGCCTGCGGGTCAAGCGGGTCGACCTGCTGCATCAGCGGATCACTGGCGCCGAGCAGGCGACCGAGATCGACGGGCACTTCACCTGGGGGCCGCCCAAGACCGAGGCCGGCCGGCGCACCGTGACCCTGCCGACGATGGCGGCCGCCGCCCTGGCCGAGCACCTGGCTGCCTACGGCCAGCGCGGCCCCGATGGGCTGGTGTTCACCTCCACCGAGGGTGGGCTGCTCCGGCGGAGCAACTTCAACCGGCGGGTGTGGCGCCCGGCCACCCGAGCG
>CALGFH010000150.1 GCA_937881255.1 uncultured Actinomycetes bacterium | reverse complement strand
GAAGAAGTTGGCCCCGGTGATGGTGGCCGCGATCACCACCAGGGTGGTGGTCGGCCGGACCCCGGGCAGGGTGACCGCGGTGAAGCGCTTCACCGGCCCGGCCCCGTCGACCTCGGCGGCCTCGTAGAGCTCCTCGGGGATGTTCTGGAGGGCGGCCAGGTACAGCAGCACGTAGAAGCCGAGCTGCTTCCAGGTGGCGAACAGGGCGATGATCGGCATCGCCCAGAAGCGGTTGACCAGCCAGGACGGGTCGGGGGCGAGCGGCCCCAGGATCGAGTTGACCAGCCCGTTGGCGTTGAACAGCCACAGCCAGACGCCGATCACGGCCACGCTCGCGGTCACGTAGGGCACGAAGTAGCTGGCCCGGAAGAAGGTCCGGAACGGGATGGCCGCGTTCAGGGCGGTGGCCAGGAGCAGGCCGACGAACACGGTCAGGGGCACGTTGATGGCGATGAAGATGACCACGTTCAGCATGGCCCGGTGGAAGGTCGGGTCGGCCAGGGCGGTGGTGTAGTTGTCGAAGCCGACGAAGGGCCGCTCCACGATCGCCCCCGGGGCGGCGAAGAAGTAGTCGTAGAACGACATGTAGACGGCGAAGCCGAGCGGGTAGGCGAAGATCGCGAACAGGAACACCACGTACGGGGCCACGAACAGGTAGCCGATCGGGTGCCGGCCGAACAGCCGGCGTGTCAGGGGAGGCCGCGAGGCTGTCGCGGCTCCGGCGGCCACCGGTTCAGCTCCCCGCGGCCAGGGTCGCGACCTTGTCGGCGGCCTGGTCGAAGGCCGTCCGGACGTCGCCGCGGCCGAAGATCACGGCCTCGGTGTAGGCGTCGCGGAAGGTCTGCCAGATCTCCACCGAGTTGGGGACGTTGGGGACCTCGACGGTGCGGGCGGCCTGCTCGGCGAACGTCACGTAGGCCGGGTTGGCCTTGAAGTAGTCGGCGTACAGGGTGGGCAGGTCCTCGCGCATCGGCATCTGGCCGGTGAGCTCGAGCAGCTGGCCGTCCTGCTCCTGGCTGGTCGCGAACTTGAGGAACTCCCAGGCGGTGCCGCGGTTCTGGCAGCTGGAGTACATGCCGACCGACTTGGTGTCGGAGAAGGTCTGGATCTGGGCCGGGTCCTTGCCGCTGGGGGTGGGCAGCGGGGCAACGCCCCAGTCGACCTTGTCGCCGTAGACGGCGATCGCCCACGGCCCGACGATCGACATGGCCGCCTTCTGGTCGCCGAAGGAGTCGCCGTTGTACATCTCCTGCTGGGCCAGGCCGTCGGCGTACAGCTGCTTCCAGAACTCGCCCACGGCGACACCCTCGGGGGTGTTGAACTGGGGCTGGCCGTCGGCCACCAGCTGCTTGCCGGTCTCGGCGATGAACAGCGGGTAGAAGTCGAACCAGGACTGGAAGAACTCGCTGGAGGGCGCCGGCCAGATGGCCGCCTGCACGCCGCCCTTGTCGACCAGGGTCTTGGAGGTGGCCAGGAACTCCTGGTAGGTCGCCAGCGGCGGCTTGTCGGTGCTGAGGCCCGCCTTGGCGAACATCTTCTTGTTGAAGAAGATCATCACCGGGTTGGTCTTCCAGGGCAGCTGGTAGAACTTGCCGTCGGGCGACTTGTACTGCTCGGCCCGGCCCCCGACCCGCTCGTTCACGTAGCTGGCTCCGTCACTGAAGCTGTCCAGGGCGACCAGCCCGCCCTGCTTCTGGAACTGGGGCACGGCCGCCGGGGCGGTGTTGAACACCAGGCAGGGGGTGTTGCCGGCGGTGATCGAGGCGCCGATGACCTCCTCGGAGCTCTTGCCGGCGGGGATCTCCTCGGCCGTCACCTGCTGGTCGGCGTGGGCCTGGTTCCAGGCGGCCACGACCGCCTTGCCCCACTTCACCTCGTCCTGGTTGTTGGAGTACCAGATCTTGATCGGGCCGGTGGCCTGGGTGGCCTGGTCGGCCGACTGGGTCTCGCCGCCGCGGGTGCAGCCGACCACGGCCAGGCCGAGGGTGGCGACGATCGCGATCCAGAGCCGGATGCGGGAACTGGGCATCGGGACCTCCTTGAGGAAGGGTCGGCTCACTCCGGTCGGGGCGGGCCGGTGGACGCTCGGAAGACGGGGGTGGCGGGTGGCAGCTCGACGTCGGCGGTTGGCCGGCCCTCCCGGCCCTCGCTGACCGCCAGCAGGACCTCGGCCGCGGCCCGCCCCCAGGCCATGGCGTCCTGGCGGACGGTGGTCAGCGGGGGCGCGACGTGGGCGGCCAGGGGCACGTCGTCGAAGCCGGCGACCGACAGGTCGCCGGGCACCTCGAGGCCGAGCCCGATGGCCACGCCCATGCCGGCGATGGCCATGGCGTCGTTGGCGTAGACGATCGCGGTCGGTGGGTCGGCCAGCTCCAGCAGGGCCCGGGTGGCGGCGGCCCCGCCCGGGCCGGTGAAGTCGGCCACCAGCTCGGGGCCGGGCGCCACCCCGGCCGCCTCCAGGGTCTGGCGCCAGGCGGCCCGCCGCGACCGTGAGTGGACGTAGCCCTCGGGGCCGCCCACGAACCCGACCCGTCGGTGCCCGAGGCCGAGCAGGTGGGCGACCGTCCCGGCCACGCCCTGGCGGTCGTCGACCGTCACCACCGGGAACGGGCAGGGGCCGGCGGGCCGCCCGACCGCCACCGCGGGCAGGCCGAGCCCGGCCAGCAGGCCGAAGCGGTGGTCGTCGACCAGCATGTCGTTGAGGAACACCCCGTCGACCCGGCCCTGGCCGGCCAGCCGGCGGTAGCTGGCCGCCTCGGCCTGGTCGTCGTCCCCGACGACCTGGAGGACCAGGGCGCTGCCCCGCTCGGCCAGGACCGACTCCACCCCGGCCAGGAACTGCGGGAAGAACGGGTCGGCCCCGAGCAGCTCGGGCGCCCGCCGCATCACCAGCCCGACCGCGAACGCCCGCGACCGCGACAGCGCCCTGGCCCTGGTGCTCGGCTGCCAGCCCAGGTCGCGGGCCGCGGCCAGGATCCGGTCCCGGGTCTGCGGCGCCACCCCCGGCCGGTCGTTGAGCGCGAACGACACCGCCCCCTTGGACACCCCGGCCCGCCGGGCCACGTCCACGATCGTCGGCCCCCGGCCCATCGGAGGCCGGCCGGTGGACCGCCTGCTGCCCCGTTCCTGGGTGTGCCGCACACTCGCCCCCTGTCGTCTGGCCCTGTGGATACCGCGCCGTCCCATCCCATAAACCGGTTTAGCATGGAAATCAGGGGGTACCCCCCAGACCCCCCGTCGCAGCGTGCCCGGGGAACCTGGGAGAGCCCGGGAAGAACCTGGGAGGTGCTGATGCCGCCGACACCAGCCAAGCTGCCGAGCCTCCGTCGAGCGCTCCTTGCCCTGCTGGCCCTGGTGGTCACGGTGGGGGTGGTGGCGGCTCCGGCCGGGGCGGCGGACCCGGCCCCGCCGGTCCGGCTCACCAACCTGGCCCATCTCGACTTCCTCGGGGACCGGGTGGCCCCGCCGGAGCAGGCGGGGCACACCACCTGGCGGATCGGGCAGGAGCCGGAGATCGGGGTGCTGTGGACCTATGCCGAGCCGCAGCCGGACGGCAGCTACCGGCGGCTCGGGGGCGGCACCTACGACCCGGCGACCGACACCTGGGGGCAGGGGGCGTTCAACGCCGACGACATGACCAGGGCGGCCGTGGCGTACCTGCGCCACTGGCGCCAGTTCGGCGACCAGGCCAGCCGCGACCGGGCCTACCAGCTGCTCCGGGGCGTGACGTACCTCCAGACGTCCTCCGGCCCCGACGCCGGCAACGTGGTGCTCTGGATGCAGCCGGACGGCACCCTGAACCCGAGCCCGACCCCGACCGAGGAGCCCGACCCCTCCGACTCCGGCCCCTCCTACTGGCTGGCCCGCACCATCTGGGCCCTGGGCGAGGGCTACGCCGCCTTCCGGGCCGCCGACCCGGCCTTCGCCGGGTTCCTGCGGGAACGGCTGGAGCTGTCCCTTGACGCCCTCGACCGCCAGGTCCTCGACCCCCGCTACGGGACCTACCAGACGGTCGACGGGCTGCGCCTGCCCGCCTGGCTGATCGTCGACGGGGCCGACGCCTCCTCGGAGGCGGTCTACGGCCTGGCCGCCTACGTGCGGGCCGGCGGATCGGCGCGGGCCCGGCTCGACCTGCGCCGCCTGGCCGACGGGGTGGCCCGGATGCCGCTCGGCGACGTCCGCGACTGGCCGTACGGGGCCCTGCTGCCGTGGGCGAGGTCGCGCTCGCTGTGGCACGCCTGGGGCGACCAGATGGCCGGCTCCCTGGCCGAGGCCGGGCGTGCCCTGGGGCGGGAGGACTGGGTCCGGGTCGCGGTCGGGGAGACGGGCCGGTTCACCCCCCACCTGCTCGCCCAGGGCGGGCCCGAGAACGGCTGGCTGCCCGCGCCCACCGACCGGGTCCAGATCGCCTACGGGGCCGACGCCACCCTCCAGAACCTGCTCCGGACCGCGGCCGCCGCCCGGCGGCCCGCCTTCGCCGACCTGGCCGGGATCGCCGGGGCCTGGTACTTCGGCAACAACCCGGCCGGGGTGGCCATGTACGACCCGGCCACCGGGCGGACCTTCGACGGCATCAACCCCGACCGGACGGTCAACCGCAACTCGGGCGCCGAATCGACCATCCACGGCCTGCTGTCGATGCTGGCCCTCGACGCCCATCCGGCGGTCGCGGCCAGGGCCCGGGTCGCGGGACGCCAGGCCCAGGTCACCTGGCAGCTGGTCGAGGCCGAGGCCGGCACCCTGGACGGCGCGGCCGAGGTCGTCACCCCGGCCTCGGCCTGGACGGGGGAGAGCGCCTGGAGCGGCGGGGCCTATGTGCGCCTCGGCCCCGGCGGGCGGGTCAGCGGGACGGTCGACCTGCCGGTCGGGGGCGGCTGGTGGCTGTTCCCGGTCCTGGACCGTATGCAGATTTCGGCCGGGATGGTCGGGACCCGCCACCGCCTTGGCGGCGAGCCGGCCGGGAGGTCCCGGCCGGGATGGTCGGGACCCGCCACCGCCTGGCCGGCCAGCCGGCCGATAATGTCGACCGCCTCGGTCCCTCGACGAGCGAGGTGGACCACGGCGGGGCCGGGGCCCAGGGGGTGACCGCCGTCCCCGGTTTCCTGGACCTGGGCACCACCGGCCCGGTCGAGGCCGGGCCCGGCCCGGCCGACCTGGTGAGCGCCTACGCCGGGACCGGCCCCGAGGCCCGCCTGGACGCGGTCATGGCCCAGCCCGAGGTCGAGTGGCTGGTCCTGGCCGGCGGCGGCGGCGGGCAGGCGGTGGCCCGCAGCTTCGCCCGCCACCGGGAGGTCCGCGCCCTCGACCTGGCCGGCAGCGGCCCGGCCAGCGCCCGCAGCTACGACCGCGCCGGCCGCCTGGTCGAGGTCGTCACCAGCCCCGGCGGCCACCTGCGGGTCCCGGTCGCCCCCGGCGGCTTCACCGTGGCCAGCCGCTGACCCGGTACCGTTGGCGGATGGCGGACGGACGGGCGGGTGCCGCCCTGCGCGGGCTCCGGGGACGGTTCCGGGGTCAGGTGGTGCTGCCCGGTGACCCGGGGTACGACCGGGCCCGGGCGGTGTGGAACGCCACCGCCGACGCCCACCCGGCGGCCGTGGCCCGGTGCGCCGGCGTCGAGGACGTGGTCGCGGCCGTCCGCCTGGCCCGGGAGCACGACCTGCTGGTGGCCGTGCGCGGCGGCGGCCACAGCTATCCCGGGTTCTCGACCTGCGACGGCGGCCTGGTCATCGACCTGTCGCCGATGGCCGGGGTCCGGGTCGACCCGGGCCGGCGGCTGGCCACGGCGGCCGGCGGCGCCCTGCTCGGGGAGCTCGACCGCCAGGCCCAGGCCCACGGGCTGGCCTGCCCGACCGGGCACGTCTCCCACACCGGCGTCGGCGGGCTGACCCTCGGCGGCGGGGTCGGCCGGCTCACCCGCCGCCACGGGCTGACCCTCGACAACCTGGTCGCGATCGAGCTGGTGACCGCCGACGGCGAGCGGGTCCGGGCGGCCGCGGACAGCGAGCCCGAGCTCTTCTGGGGCCTGCGCGGCGCCGGGGCCAACTTCGGCATCGCCACCTCGTTCGAGCTCCGCCTGCACCCGGTCGGGCCGCGGGTGCTGGCCGGCATCGCCGTCTACCCGATCGAGCGCGCCCGCGAGGTCGCGGCCGCCTTCACCGCGGCCATGGCGGCCGCCCCCGACGAGGTCACGGCCGGCATGGGCTGGTTCGTGGCCCCGCCCGGCCCGCCGTTCCCGCCGGCGGTGGCCGGCCGCCCGGTGGTGGTGGTCAACGCCACCCACTGCGGCCCCCTGGACGCCGCCGAGCGCGACCTGGCCCCGCTGCGCGCCCTGGGACCGGCCCTCGACACCTTCGCCCCCCGCTCCTACCTGGAGCTCCAGGCCGAGAGCGACGACCACTACCGCTGGGGCAAGCGCTACTACTGGAAGGGCCTGCTGCTGGAGGCCCTGGCCGCCGAAGCGGTCGACCAGATCGGGGCCCTGCTGGCCGCCGCCCCCGGCCCCGACTGCGGGGTCGGCCTGCTGTCGCTGGGCGGCGCCTTCGGCCGGGTCCCCGAGGACGCCACCGCCTTCAGCGGCCGCGACGCCGCCCTCTGGCTGATCACCGAGGCCGTCTGGCAGGACCCGGCGCAAGACCCGGCCCGGGTCGCCTGGGGCCGCGACGCCATGGCCGCCCTGCGCCCCTTCGCCACCTCGGTCAACTACGTCAACGACCTGGGCCAGCTCGACCAGGACGCCGTCCGCGGCGCCTACGGCCCGGCCAAGTACGACCGCCTGGTCGCCCTGAAGCGCACCTGGGACCCGGCCAACGTCTTCCGCCGCAACCAGAACATCCGCCCCTGATCCCGGGCTTCCGGGGCGTCGCGCCCTAGGAGGGCAGCTCCCGGGGGCGGGTGGCGGTGCCGGTGGTGGCCGACTCCTGGGTGGCCAGGGCGGTGGACAGGCTGGTCCAGGCGTCGGTGGGGGTGACGGCGGGCCGGCCGCCGGTGGTGATGGCACCGACGAGGTCGGCCAGGCCGGCGCGGACGCTCTCGCGGTAGACGCGGGGCTTGGCCGCCTGGCCGCCCAGGGTGGCGCGGAGGCGGAGGTCCCAGCGGCCGGGCTGGCCGCGGCTGGCCAGCTCCAGGGTGATGCGCTCGGCCCCGCTGGGGCGGTAGCCGAGGACGGCCAGGGCGGTGCGCTGGTCGGTGGCCAGGGCCTGGACGGCGGCCAGGCCGGCGCCGTCGGTGCGGATGTCCAGCTCCAGCTCGACCGGGATCCAGCCGTACAGCCGGCCGTTGGCGACCTCGCCCCAGTCCAGGGTCGTCCACTGGGACTCGGCCCGGTCGGGCCGGGCGAAGCTGTGGGCGTAGCTGGCCGAGGCCCCGCCGGGGTGGCTGGCCGCGGCCAGGACGGTGTCGACCCGGCCGTCGGGCCGGGCCGCCTCCAGGGCCTGCACCCGCTCGGGCTGGGAGCCGAGCAGCCAGGCCCCGGCGTCGAAGAAGTGCACCCCGTGCTCCACCGGGATGCCCCCGCTGACCTCGCGGTCCCAGAACCAGTGGTCGCGTCCCAGGTGCTCGTCGCTGGCCAGGTTCTCCAGGGCGAAGCGCCGGGGCGGGCCCAGCAGCGCCTCCTGGAGCCGGGCCACCAGGGCGTACAGCGGGTTGCGGCGCAGCACGTAGTCGACCGTCAGCCGGGGCGACCCGTCGCCGCCGGCGGCGGCCAGCACCTCGGTGGCGTCCTCCAGCCGGGTCGCCAGCGGCTTCTCGCAGAACACGTGGCGGCCGGAGCGGAGCGCGGCCAGGGCCAGGCGGGCGTGGTCGGCCGGCGGGGTGGCGATGGCCACCACCGAGACCCGCTGGTCGGCCAGCAGGCGCTCCGGCTCGCAAGGCTCGACGCGGTGGAGCGCCGCCAGGGCGTCGGCCCGGGCCCGGTCGCGGTCGGCAACGGCCACCGGCCGCAGCCCGGGCAGCTCGGCCGCCGCCTCCATGATCACCGCCCCGAACCGCCCGGCCCCGATGAGCCCGAGCCCGAGGTCGACGGCGGGCCGGCCGGAGCCGGGCTCGGCCGGCCAGCTCGGCCAGGAGGTGCCGGTCAGCTGCGGGGCTCGGCCTGGAGGAGCTTCACCGGCAGCTCGCGGCCGGTCGGGGTGACGTAGCTGAACTCGTCGCCGACCTTGCGGCCCGACAGCGCCTGGCCGAGGACCGACTGGACGCTGAGCACGTCCATGCCCTCGATCGCCTCCTCGCGGCTGCCGAGGAAGTAGGTCTCCTCCTCGCCGGCGATCTCCAGCACCACCACCGTGCCCGGCCCGGCCACCCCGCTGGTCGCGGCCACCTCGCCGACCACGGCCGAGCCGAGCAGCGTCTCCAGCTGGCGGATGCGGGCCTCCATCATCCCCTGCTCGTTCTTGGCCGCGTCGTAGTCGGCGTTCTCGCGGATGTCGCCGTGCTCGCGGGCCGTGCCGATGGCCTGGGAGACGCGCTCGCGCCCCTCCGTCTTGAGCTCGTTGAGCTCGCTCGACAGCCGCTCGTAGGCCTCGGGGGTGAGGTAGGTGATGCCGCGTTCACTGGTTGGCTGAGACATGGTTGGTGGAACCTCCTTGGCCCTACGAGTTGCCGGCCCTACAGGTTGCCGCGGAGCGCCTGCTCGCGCTCCAGGGCCACGAACAACGCCTTGAAGTTGCCCTCGCCGAAGCCGCGGGCTCCGTGCCGCTCGATCAGCTCGAAGAACACTGTCGGCCGATCCTGGGCCATCCTGGAGAAGATCTGCAGCAGATAGCCCTCGTCGTCGCGGTCGGCGAGCACGCCGAGCTCCTCCAGGCTGTCCAGGTCGAGGTCGACGTCACGGAAGCGGTCGGCCAGCTCGGCGTAGTAGGTGTCGGGCACCCGCATGAACTCGATGCCCCGCGCCCGCAGGGCCCGCACGCTGGCCACGATGTCGCCGGTCTGGATGGCGATGTGCTGCACGCCCGGTCCGCCGTAGAAGTCCAGGTACTCGTCGATCTGGGAGCGCTTCTTGCCCTCGGCCGGCTCGTTGATGGGGAACTTGATGCGGCCGTCGCCGTCCCAGACCACCTTGGACATCAGGGCCGAGTACTCGGTCGAGATGGCCTCGTCGCTGAAGTGGACCAGCTCGGTGAAGCCCATGACCCGCTCGTAGAACTCGACCCACTGGTTCATCCGGCCCAGCTCGACGTTGCCGACCACGTGGTCGATGGCCTCCAGCCCGACCGGCGGCAGCGGGTCGGGCACCGAGGCCCACTCGACGAACCCGGGCAGGAACGGGCCGCTGTAGCCCGAGCGGTCGACCAGCGAGTGGACCGTCTCGCCGTAGGTGGCGATGGCCGCCCGGCGGACGATGCCGTGCTCGTCCTTGTCGTCGGTCGGCTCGAGCACGCCGGTGGCGCCCCGCTCGGTGGCCGCCTCGTAGGCGACGGCGGCGTCGGGCACGGCCAGGGCGATGTCGTGGACGCCGTCGCCGTGGCGGGCCACGTGGTCGGCGATCTCGGTCCCGGGCCGCAGGGAGCTGGTCAGGACGAGCCGGATCGACCCCTGCCCGAGGACCCAGGAGGCGCGGTCACGCAGGCCGGTCTCGGGACCGGCGTAGGCGACCGGGGTGTAGCCGAACCCGGTGCGGTAGAAGTGGGCCGCCTGCTTGGCGTTGCCGACCCACAGCTCGACGTGGTCGATGCCGAGCAGGGCGAGTGGGTCCTGTGGTGTCGTCGCGGTCAATGCTCCACCTCCCGCGAGATGGCGA
Source organism: uncultured Actinomycetes bacterium (assembly GCA_937881255.1). Taxonomy (GTDB): domain Bacteria; phylum Actinomycetota; class CALGFH01; order CALGFH01; family CALGFH01; genus CALGFH01. The sequence continues at coordinate 163 of CALGFH010000150.1, read as the reverse complement.
ACGCAGCCCGGAATGCGAAAAAGGGCGGGACGAGGTGCCCGCACCGGCGCCCAATCTACCGTCTGGACGCCGCGTACGCTACCGGCCCGGAGGGCTTGGCGATCGGGGTCAGGGGCAGGCGGAGCTCGAAGCGGGCGCCCTGGCCGCCGAGGGCGGGGTCGCA
>CALGFH010000149.1 GCA_937881255.1 uncultured Actinomycetes bacterium | reverse complement strand
CGGCCTGCCCGGGGCGCTCCTGCTCAAGCCGGCCAAGATGGAGGCCGAGCTGCGGGTCCTGACCGGCCGCCGCTAGGGCCGCCCCTGCTCGAGCGCGGCCTTGAGCCGGCCGAGGAACCGGCCCCCGGTGGCCCCGTCGACCACCCCCTGGTCGATCGACAGGGTCAGCCGGGCCACCTGGCGCACCTCCACCTTCCCGTCCACCACCCGCGCCTCGGCCTGGGCGGCACCAACGGCCAGGACGGCCCCGTCCGCCGGCTCGAGCACGGAGCTGAACTGGTCGACGCCCAGGCTGGCCACCCGCAGCCGGTCCTCGCCGAAGAACGCCTCCAGCTCCGGGCTGACCGCCACCAGCCCGGCGCACGCCGCGACCACCAGGTCGCCCAGTCCCGCCCCGCCCCGCTCACCCACCAGCCGGGTGACGTCGGCCCTGACCGTCAGATCGAACCGAGGCGCCAACGGGTCCACCGCCGGCGTTGCCGGGCCCGCCGCCCGCCCCGGGCCCGCCGGCGTTGCCGGGGCAGGCTGCACCGACCCGGCCCCGGTTTCGGCCCCCCGGAGGGGGAGCGTAGCCGACCCGGGAGCGGGATGCGCACCGCTCTCCACAGCCCCGGGAGCGGGATGCGCACCGCTCTCCACAGCCCCGGGAGCGGGGTGGGCACCGCTCTCCACAGCCCCGGGGCGGCTCCGCTTGCGGGCGGCGACCGACGGGCTGCGTGCGGGTGGCAGGTGGACGGGCAGGCCGAGGGCGACCAGGGCTGCCTCCATGGTCCCCTCGCCGAGGGTCGGGTGGGCGTGGATGGTGGCGGCGATGTCGGCCAGGGTCGCCTCCAGCTGCATGGCCAGGACCCCCTCGGGGATGAGGTCGCTGGCCCCGGGGCCGATCACGTGGACGCCGAGGACCTGGCCGCCCCCGCGCTCGGCCACCACCTTGACCAGCCCCTCGGCCCCGCCGAAGGTCTGGGCCCGGCCCAGGGCCGAGAAGGGGAAGCGGCCGACGGCCACGTCGTGGCCGGCGTCCCGGGCCGCGGCCTCGGTCAGGCCGACGCTGGCCACCTCCGGGTGGGTGAAGGTGGCCGCCGGGACGGCCCGGTAGTCCATCCGCTCGTCGTGGCCGGCCATCACCCCGGCCGCGACCAGCCCCTGGTGACTGGCCACGTGGGCCAGGAGGAGCCGGCCGGTCAGGTCCCCGACGGCATGGACCCCGGGCACGCTGGTCCGCAGCCGGTCGTCGACCTCGACCCAGCCCCGGGGGTCGGTGGCCACCCCGGCCCGCTCCAGGTCGAGCCCGGCGGCGTTGGGCCGTCGGCCCACCCCGACCAGGACGACGTCGGCCTCGACCTGGCGCGGGTTGCCCCCGTCCGGGTCGGCGACCGTGACCCGGAGCGGCGGGGCCTGGTCGCCGGCGGGGGCGATCCCGGTGACGGTCCGGCCGGTCTCGACCTTGATCCCCCGCTTGGCGAACGAGCGGGCCAGGGCCTTGCCGATGTCCTCGTCCTCGGCCGGGAGCAGCCGCGGCAGCAGCTCCACCATGGTCACCTCGGATCCGAAGGCCTGGAACATCGTCGCCCACTCGGCCCCGACCGCGCTGGCCCCGATGATCACGATGCGCCGCGGCACCTCCTCGAGCAGGAAGGCGCCGTCCGAGGTGACCACCCCGGGCAGGTCGATCCCCGGGATCGGCAGCAGCGCCGGGGTCGAGCCGGTGGCCAGGAGCAGGTTGCGCCCCTCCAGCGTGGCCACCGGCGCCCCGGCGGCAGCCGGCGGGGCGTTGTAGCGCGGCCCGCCCGGGCCGAGGGGTGCCTCCCCGACCCCGACGACCTCGACCGCCCCCGGCCCGGTGAGCCGGGCGTGCCCGAGGGTCACCGTGACCCCGCTGGCCGCCAGCAGCCCGGCGACCCCGTCGGTGAGCGACTTGACCACCCGGTCCTTGCGGGCCAGCACGGCCGCGTAGTCCAGCCGCACGTTGTCGGCCAGGACCCCGTACTCGGCCCCGTGGCGGGCCGTCTCCAGCACCTCGGCCGAGCGCAGCATGGCCTTGGTGGGGATGCAGCCCCAGTTGAGGCAGACCCCGCCGGGCCGCTCCTTCTCGACCAGGGCCGTCTTCAGGCCGAGCTGCGCGGCCCGGATCGCGGCCGGGTACCCGCCGGGACCGCCACCGACCACCACCAGGTCGAACACCTGCTCCTGCGCCTGCCGCGGCATGCCACCACCACCCCGCCAGCGACGGTACGGACCCCCTCCGGCCGCCGTCCAATTCGAAAAAGCATGGGCGTGATACGTGCTAGGCCCCGCCAGGGGCCGGGGGCGGCTGCTGGGCCTGGTGGCGCTCGGTGGCGATGGCGTCGGCCCGCTCGGCGCTGAGGGGGTGGCCGGAGATGGCCTCCAGGAACGGGACCCGCTCAAGGGCGTACAGCCGGGTGTCGGTGGTGGCGACCACGGTGGCGGTCCGGGGGACGTCGCGGAGCAGGGCGATCTCGCCGAAGTAGCCGCCCGGGCCCATGGTGGCCACCGAGCGGCCGTCGAGGCGGACGTCGACCTGGCCGGCGGCCAGGACGTAGAAGCGGTCGCCGTCGGCGCCCTGGCGGATGACGACCGTGCCCGCGGGGGCCTCGACCCCGGTCATGGCCGACGCGACCCGCTCGGCCACCTCGGCCGTCAGCGGGGCGAACATCGGGATCTCCCGGAGCAGGGCCAGCTCGGCCGCGTGCAGCGGGGCGGCCACCTCGGCCGCGGCCAGGCGCAGCCAGACCACCAGGGCGCCGGCCAGCATCAGCCCGCCGGCGCCGACCAGGGTGGCCCGGACGCCGAGCCAGCCGATGGCGGCGGGCACGATCACCGAGCCGAGCCCGATGGCGGCCATGCTCACGCCCTCGAGCACGCCGAAGACCCGGCTCAGGACCTCGTTGGGGGCGCTGCGCTGGAGCAGCAGGCGGCCCGCGACCTCGCAGAGGATGCCGCCGGCCCCGGCCACGGCCAGCAGGGCGGGCACGCCGGCCCGGGACGGCACCAGCCCGACCGCCCCGAGGGCCAGGCCCCAGCAGGCGAACCCGGCCACCATGGGCACGACCAGCCGCCGGCCGACCAGCAGGACGGTCAGGGCCGAGCCGAGGATCGCCCCGGCCCCGACGGCGCTGTTGAGCAGCCCGACCCCGGCGCTGCCGATGTCCAGCACCTCGAAGGCCAGCACCACCAGGAGCACGTCCAGGACCCCGACCATCAGGTACTGGACGGTGAGCAGGCCGACCGACAGCCGGGGCAGCCGGTCGCGGGCCAGGGCCCGGAACCCGCCGAGGGCGGCGCCAAGCACCCCGCCCAGCCAGCCCGGCCGCCCCTCGGAGGCCGGCGCCGGCTCGGGCACGGTCCGGACCCAGCTGACCAGCAGGCCCGAGCAGGCCAGCGCGAAGGCCATCACGGCGAAGACCGCGCCGGGGCCGCTCACCCCGAGCAGCAGCGCGGCCAGGGCGGGGCCGCCGAGGACGCTGACGCTCTCGGTCCAGCTCGAGGCCACGTTGGCCGCGGTCAGCTCGTCGGTGGTCCGGGCCAGCGAGGGCAGCAGGGCGTTCTGGGCCGGGCGGGTGATGGTGATCGAGGTCGCGGACAGCGCGGCCAGCCCGTAGACGAGCGGGACCGGGGCCTCGGCGAGCAGGGCGGCGGCGGTGGCGGCCATCGCCAGCGACTGGGCCAGGTAGCCGGCGAGCAGGACCCGCTCGCGCCGGAAGCGGTCGCCGGCGATCGCGGCCAGGGGCGCGACCAGGGCCGCCGGGACCAGCTGGACGAGCGCCACCAGCCCGGTCGCGGCCGCCCCCCCGACCTCGTAGGCGAAGGCCAGGATCGACACCCAGGTGGCCCACTCGGCCACGTTGAAGCCGACGAACGCCAGCTCGACCCGGAGGAGCCCCGGGTTGCCGGACACGGTCCGGACGACCCCGACCAGGCGGGAGAGGTAGGAGAGCACCGCCCTCAATCCTGCACGGTCGGCCGGGGCCGATCCAACCGCTTGCTCAGCGGCCGCCGTTGGCGGTGGGCAGCAGGACCCGGAACGACGCCCCGCCCCCGGCCCGGTCCTCGACCCAGGCCTGGCCGTCGTGGAGGCTGGCGATCTGGGCGACCAGGGCCAGCCCGACGCCGGAGCCGGGGGCGGAGGTCGCCCCGGCGGGGCCGCGCTGGAAGGGCCGGAAGATCGACTCCCGCTGCTCGGCCGGGATGCCGGGGCCGGCGTCGTCGACGCACAGCAGCGCCCCCCGGTCGAGGGGGGCGACCCGCACCCAGATGGGCGTGCCCGGGTCGGTGTGGCGGGCGGCGTTGGCGAGCAGGTTCTCGACCACCCGCTCGACCTTGGCCGCGTCGGCCAGGACCTGGATGGGCAGCAGCTCGAGGCTGACCGGGTGGGCGCCCAGCTCGTCGGAGGCCTCGGAGACGACGCCCGCGACCAGGCCGGCCAGGTCGACCGGCTCGCGCCGGAGCTCGACGATGCCCCGGTCGAGCTTGTCGAGGTCGAGCAGGCCGGTGAGGATGCGGTCCAGCCGGCGGGCGTTGACGGCGAGCCGGCCCAGCAGGTCCTCGGTGTCGGCCGGGTCGAGCCGGCCGCGGCCCCGCTGCAGGGTCAGGGAGATGCCGAGCACCGAGGCCAGCGGGGTGCGCAGGTCGTGGGAGACGGCCTGGAGGAAGCCGCTCTTGAGCTCGTCCAGGGTGCGCAGGTGCTCGGCCGCGGCCCGCTCCCGGTCGAGGGCCACGGCCAGGCGGTCGGTGGCCACCAGCTCGGCGTTGAGGGCGGCGCACAGCTTCTCCTCGACCTGGCGCCGCTCGGTGACGTCCCTGGCCACCACCAGGTGGCCGCCGGGCTGGCGCTGGCGCTCGGGCAGGGCCGAGATGGCCAGGTCGTAGATGCGGCCGTCCCGGGTGACCTCCTCTGTCGCCTGCTCGGTCCCGGCGGCCATGGCCGCGGCCACGGTCTCCTTCCAGGTCGGCAGGAGCTGGCCGACCGGCTGGCCGACCACCTCGGGCAGGGGCAGCCCGGCCAGCCGGCCGGCGGCCGGGTTGGCGTCCAGGACCCGCCCGTCCGGGTCCAGCACCAGCACCGGGTCGCTGATCGTGCGGAAGATCTGGCTGCGGGCCACCGGCCGCAGGTCGAGCAGGCTGAGCTGGTAGACGCCCCAGACCAGCACCGCCGTGGTCAGCACGAAGGCGAACGGGGTCAGGTCGACCTGCCGGAACGGCTCGACTCTCAAGTTGAACAGGAGGTTGAGCATGATCGGCAGCAGGATGGCCCCGACCAGCAGCAGGCTCTGGCCGCGGTACAGCCTCGACATCCGGCTGAGGGTGACGATCAGCAGGATCGTCCCGGTCCAGATGATCGCGTTGTTGTAGAGCAGGTGGGGCCAGAACAGGGGGCCGGCCTCGGCCGCCTGGGCGGTCGCCAGGGTGGCGCCCGGCGGGTAGTAGCGGACCAGGTCGTGGGTGGCGGCGGCGGCCAGGAGCAGCAGCACGGCCAGGGGCTCCAGGGCCAGCGCCGGGCCCAGCCAGCGGGGCCAGCGGGTGTGGCCGCTGCACTGGAGCACGAAGGCCAGGTAGGCCGGTGGCAGCAGGACCACGCCGACGTACTTGAGGTCGCCCCAGTACTCCCGGCCGGCCAGGTCGCCGGCGCTCAGCTCAAGGGCCGAGCAGACGCTCCACCAGACCGCCCCGGCGAGCACGGCCAGCAGGCTGGCGATGCTGGCGGCCGAGCGGCGCCGCCAGACGAACACGATGGCCACGGTGACCAGGACCGCCCCGGCCACCAGGAGCCCGCCCGCAGGCATCATCAGCACGTCCGTGCAATAGGGACAGTCCGGCGAGGATTCTAACGGGCGCGGAGCTGGTCGTTGAGGTCGGCCAGCTCGCCGAGCACCGCCTGGATGTCGCCGATGGCCCTGGCCAGCAGGAGGCGGGCGTCGGCGATGGCCTCGTGCGCCTCCGGATCGTCGGCGTCGGCCTGGTCGAGGGCGACCAGGAGCTGGCGCATGGCCGTGCTCAGCTGGACCTGGGCCTCCACCCCGAGCCCCCACAGCCGCCGGGAGCGGCGACGGTCGGCGACTCCAGGTGGCGGTGGCACGGGTGGGGGCACGGTGACGGGCCTGAGACGGCGCTGCATGGACGAAACCTACGTCCCACCTGGGCTGTTCGACCAGGCCATGACGCGGAAATTGCGCCGGTCGGCTCGCTTTGTCTCCAGAACTGCCGACCCCCGTGCCGGGCGGATGGGGGACGCGCTCAGGCCCGCATGCGCACGACCACCAGGGTGAGCAGCCCCCCGAGGGCGACGTCAAGGCCCAGGGCGGCCAGGGCGACCGGCAGCGGCGGCAGGTCGAGGGCGAAGAATACCCGAAGGAAGGGGACGAGGAGGACGACGACGAAGGCGCCGGCCATGGCCAGCACCAGGAGGCGGCGCGGCCGGTTGAGGGGCCGGGCGGCCAGGGCCAGCACGACCAGGCCGAGGCCGGCCAGGGCCAGGGTGGCGGTGGTCCGGGCCTGGTCCTGGGGGACGTTGGCCACGTCGGCGACCTGATAGGCGACCAGGGTGCCGAGGGCGGCGGTGAGGCCGGCCGGGATGGCGAAGGCGAGGGTGCGCCGGACGAAGCCCGGGTGGGATCGCTGGGTGCTGGGCTCGAGGGCCAGGAAGAAGCCGGGGATGCCGATGGTCAGGCTGGAGATCAGGGTGAGGTGCCGGGGCAGGAACGGGAAGGCCAGGCCGGCCAGGCCGACGGCCAGGGCGAGGACGGTGGCGTAGACCGTCTTGGTGACGAACACCTTGGCCACCCGCTCGATGTTGGCGATCACCCGGCGGCCCTCGGCCATCACCGACGGGAGGGTGGCGAAGCGGCCGTCCATCAGGACCAGCTCGGCCACGGCCCGCGAGGCCGGGCTGCCGCTGCCCATGGCGATGCCGAGGTCGGCGTCCTTGAGGGCGAGCACGTCGTTGACCCCGTCGCCGGTCATGGCGACCACGTGGCCGCCGGCTCCCAGGGCCTGCACCATGGCCTGCTTCTGCCGGGGCACGACCCGCCCGAAGACCGAGCGGGCCTCCACCAGGCCGGCCAGCTCGGCCTGGCCCTCGGGCAGGGTGCGGGCGTCCACCGGGTGGTCGGCGCCGGCGATGCCGACCTGGCCGGCGACCGTGCCAACGGTGCGGGGGTGGTCGCCGGAGACGACCTTGACCTGGACGCCCTCGGCGGCGAACCAGGCGACGGTGTCGGCGGCGTCGCCGCGCACCTGGTCGCCGATCACCACCATGGCCCGCGGGACCAGCGCCGACGGCGGCGCCTGGCCGTCAAGCGGCCGGGGCGAGGCGGCCAGCAGCAGGACCCGCCGGCCCTCGACGGCGATCTGCTCGGCCTTGCGGAGCAGGGCGCGGTTCCCGTCGGCCTGCCCGGCCCCCTCGGGGGCCAGCAGCACCTCGGGGGCGCCGATGACGAAGGCGCCGTGGCCGGCGAAGCTGGCCCCGCTCCACTTGCGGGCCGAGGAGAACGGCACCGCCGCCTCCGGGCGCCAGCCGTCCGGGGCCGGGAAGGCCTGGGCGATGGCCCGCAGGGTGGCGTTGGGGTTGGGGTCGGCCGCGGCCAGGGCGCCGAGGGCGGCGGCCGCCTCCTCCTCCCCCACCACCCCGTCCTGGGGCAGCAGCTCCTGCACGGCCAGGTCGCCGGCGGTGATGGTGCCCGTCTTGTCGAAGCAGATGACGTCCACCCGGGCCAGGGTCTCGACCGCCGGCAGCTCGCGGACCAGCACCTGGCGCCGGCCGAGGCGGACCACCCCGACGGCGAAGGCGACGCTGGTCAGCAGCACCAGCCCCTCGGGGACCATGGCCACGGTCCCGGCCACGGCCCCGCTGAGCCCGGCCCGGACCCCGTGCTCCAGGCGGAGCTGGCTGACGAACAGCAGCGCCGCCGTTGGGACCAGCGCCCAGGTGACGTACTTGAGGATCTGGTCGACCCCGGCCCGCAGCTCGGAGCGGGCCAGGGTGAAGCGCCTGGCCTCCTCGGTCAGCTGGACCGCGTAGGCCTCCCGGCCCACCTTGGTCGCCCGGTAGCGGCCGCTCCCGGCGGCCACGAAGCTGCCCGAGAGCAGCGGGTCGCCGGGCAGGCGGGTCACCGTCTCGAACTCGCCGGTGAGCAGCGACTCGTCCACCTCCAGCCCGGCCGCCTCCAGCACCTCGCCGTCCACCACCACCTGGTCCCCGGCGGCGGCCTCGAGCACGTCGTCGAGCACCACCTGGCCGACGGCCAGCTCGGCCAGGTGCCCGTCGCGCACCACCTTGGCCCGGGGGGCGTTGACCACCTCGAGGCGGTCGAGGGTCCGCTTGGCCCGCACCTCCTGGACGATCCCGACCACCGTGTTGGCCACGATCACGAGCCCGAACAGGGCGTCCTGGAGCGGCCCGACGACCAGGATGACGGCCAGCAGCGACCCCAGCAGCAGGTTGAAGCGGGTGAGCAGGTTGGCCCTGACGATCTGGCCGATGGTCCGGGTGGGGGCGCTGGGCACGTCGTTGACCTGCCCACGGGCCACCCGCTGGGCCACCTCGGCGGCGCTCAGGCCCTGCTCGGCCACACTGATCTCCTGTTGAAGTAGTGGAGGTACTGCCGACGCATGATGGTGCTACCTCATGTCATGCTTACCATCTCCAGCAAGCTGGTAGACAAGACCAACTTCGTCGACAACTGCCGGAGGAACGATGCGCAAGCTGGTGCTGTTCGGGATGGTCGGGGTGCTGGCCCAGCTGATCGACGGCGCCCTCGGCATGGCCTACGGCCTGACCTCGACCACCCTGCTGGTCGCGGTCGGCACCGCCCCGGCGGCCGCCTCGGCCACCGTGCACCTGGCCGAGCTGGGCACCACCGCGGTGTCGGGCGTGTCCCACTGGCGCTTCGGCAACGTCGACTGGCGGACGGTGCGCCTGATGACCTTCCCCGGCTTCATCGGCGCCTTCGTGGGCGCGGTGGTGCTGTCCTCGATCAGCGGCGCCACGGCCAAGCCGTGGGTGGCGGCCATCCTCAGCGTGCTCGGCGTCTACGTGCTGTTCCGCTTCCTCGGCAAGCCCCGCGGCCCCCGGCCCCGGGCCGGCCGCCCGCTCCCCTCGGGCCTGCTGGCCCCGCTCGGGCTCGGGGCCGGCTTCCTGGACGCGGTCGGCGGCGGCGGCTGGGGCCCGGTCGGGACCCCGACCCTGCTCGCCTCCGGCCGGATGGAGCCCCGCAAGGTCATCGGCTCGGTCGACACCGGCGAGTTCCTGGTCGCCCTCGGGGCCAGCCTCGGCTTCCTGGTCTCCCTCAGCTGGAGCCAGGTCCCCCTCACCCTGGTCCTGCTGCTGCTGGCCGGCGGCCTGTTCGCCGCCCCGCTGGCCGCCTGGCTGGTCAAGCGCATGGCCCCCCGCAAGCTCGGGGTGATCGTCGGCGCCGCCATCCTGCTCACCAACGCCCGCACCCTGGCCTCGACCTTCGGGATCAACGGGGCCTGGCGGACCCTGATGTACCTGGCCATCGTGGCCGTCGTCGGCACCCTGGCCACCTGGCGCCTGACCCAGGCCCGCGAGCGCCGCCGGGCCAAGGCGATCGCCGCCGCCACCCAGCCCGTCCCCGAGCCGGTCGGGGTCTAGCCAACACCGCGGGAGGAGGGCACCTGATGCTGGACGTCATCGAGACGGGCGAGGAGCTCATCTGGACCGCCGGCTTCGCCGTCATCACCGCGACGCTGCTGTTCGCCCTGTTCGCCGCGACCAGCTGGGCCGCCACCATGCTGGGCGCCTGGTCGGGCAGCTTCTAGACCAGCCGCCGCGCTGGCCGCCTAGGTCAGGCCGACCGGGCAGCTGACGCCGGTGCTGTGGTTCGGGCAGTAGCCCCACGGGTTCTTGTGCAGGTACTGCTGGTGGTAGTCCTCGGCGTAGTAGAAGTCCGGGGCCTCGCGGATCTCGGTGGTGATGGCCCCGTAGCCGGCCCCCTCCAGCTCCTGCTGGTAGGCGTCGCGTGACGCCTCGGCCTGCTTCTGCTGGGCCTCCGAGTAGGTGTAGACGACCGAGCGGTACTGGGTGCCGACGTCGTTGCCCTGGCGCATCCCCTGGGTCGGGTCGTGGTTCTCCCAGAACACCCGCAGCAGCTGCTCGTAGCCGACCTTGGCCGGGTCGAAGACCACCAGCACGACCTCGGTGTGCCCGGTCCGGCCGGAGCAGACCTCCTCGTAGGTCGGGTTGGGGGTGAAGCCCCCGGCGTAGCCGACGGCGGTCGTGTAGACCCCCTCGGTCTCCCAGAACAGCTTCTCGGCCCCCCAGAAGCAGCCCATCCCGAACACCGCCTGCTCCAGCCCATCCGGGAACGGCGGGACCAGGGGCGCGTCCTTGACCGCATGACGGGCGGGAACCTCCACGGCCGCGTCCCGGCCCGGCAACGCCTCAGCCTGGTCCGGCATCTGGGACTTCTTCTTGGAGAAGAACATCACGCGCTCCTCATGACCACCTGGCCGGCCCTGGCGGGCGACCCTCGAGACCAGGGTAGCGGAGGCCGTCGAGGGGCTGTGGACAGCGGTGCGCACCCCTCTGGGCCGTGGGTTACCCTCCCGTTCGGGGGCCCCGGGAACCGGGGTGAGGGTGCGGCACGCCAAGGCGCAGGGCCAAGGCCAAGGCCCAGGGCCAAGGCTCAGGATGGGCGGCTGGTCCCGGGCCAGGTCTGGCCCTCGGGGTCGATCTCGGAGAGCAGGCGGTCGACGTTGGCCAGCAGGTGGCCGTGGACCTGCCAGGCCCGCGGGGCCTCGCCGGGCCCGGCGGCCATCTCCTTGGCCAGCTGGTCGCGGGCCGCCCGGGCCCTGGCCAGGGCCCGCTGGAGGGGGGCCTGGTTGGCCGGCGGACCGGGGACGCTGGCCGCCACCTGCTGGCCGAAGGTGCGGACGGCGTCGGCGACCTCGACCAGCAGGTGCCCGAGGGCCGCCCGCAGCGCCGGGTCGGGCCCGCGGCCGCCGGTGACCGTGTCCAGCTCGACCAGCGACCGGCACAGGCCCCTGACCAGGATCACCGAGTGCTCGATGGAGGTCATGCCCTCGCGCAGCTCGTCCGATGGGTCGCCGACCAGCCGGCGCCGCGGGTTCAGGCGCAGGCTGTCCTCGGCCTGGCCGACCGCCTCCCGTGCCTCGCCGGCCTCGCGGTCCAGCTCGCGCGCCTCCAGCAGCCGCTCGTAGGCGTCCTCCCCCGACCAGCCCTCGGCCAGGTCGGCGGCCGCACCCTCCAGCACCCCGGCCATGTCGTCGGCCAGCTCGTAGATGGCCTCGCCGGCCGGCCGGATGTAGACGGGCGGGACCAGGACGGCGTTGACGACCACCCCGACCCCGGCGCCGATCAGCGTCTCCAGCACCCGCGTGCGGGCCACCCCGGTGGTGCCGCCCAGGGTCAGGACGAGCAGGGCGCTGATCGGGACCTCGATCCGGTGCGAGCCCAGCTTCAGGACCTGGCCGACGGCCAGGGAGACGAAGATGACCAGGCCGACGCTCCACCAGTGCAGTCCCAGCAGGTCGGCGACCCCGAGGGCCAGCAGCACCCCGGCGGTCACGCTGGCCACCCGCTGGAGGCTGCCGGTGATCGTCTTGACCAGGGTCAGCTGGGTGACCAGGAGCGCGGTCAGGGGGGCGAGCACCGGCGGCTGCGACCCGGGCAGGCGCAGGGCCAGCTCCCAGGAGATCACCGCGGCCAGGGTGGTCTTGGCCGTGCGCAGGCTGAGCGCCGAGCCGTCCTCCCGGAACCTGGTCAGGCGGCGCAGGTCGGCCCGCCGGGCCAGCCGCCGCGCCGACCGGCGCAGCCTGCGCCGCAGCGACCCGCGCTCGCCCGCCACCGGGACCTATCCCCGGAAGGTGGGGTGGATGACGGCGGCGTCGGCCAGCTCGAACGCCTCCAGGTAGTCGCGGTCGTCGAAGTCGCCCCGCTCGACCGTCGAGGGGTCGAAGCGGAGCCGCACCACCGTGACCGGGCTGGCCGCGCCGGCCAGCTGGTAGCGGCCGAGCAGGCGGACGGCCGGGGCGTCGCCGCCGGCCGAGAGCTGGCTCTCCTGGATGGCCCGCATGATCCGCATGACCCCGAAGCGGGCGTTGTTCTCGGTCAGGCCGGGGCTCCCGGCCCGGCGGATCTCCCAGGTCACGGTGACCGGCCCGCCGGCCGGGGCGGTCACCGAGGTGATCTCGCCGGCCTCCCCCAGCTCAGCCTGGAGGGCCTGGCCGAGCTGTTCCTCCGCCGTCGGCGGCTGCCCGGCGACGGTGGTGGTCACCCCCGCCGGCGGCGCCGTCGTCCCGGGCGCCCCGAACGCCCCGGTGGTGACCGTCGGTGCCGGGTCGGATCCCCCACCGGTGAACGCCGGCACGATCACCGCCAGCACGATCACCACCGCCGCCCCGATCAGCAGCAGCCCCACCGGATGCCGGTACCACGGCGGCGGCGCCCCCGGCGGCCGCGGCCCCTTGCCCGACGGCGGCGGCCGATACCCCCACGGCTGCCGCGGCCTCGGCGGCTCCCCCCACGGCCGCTCCGGCGCCGGCTCCACCGGCGGCGGCTGCGGCTGACGCCCCCACGGCTGCCCACCCCACGGCTGCGGCTGCGGCTGCGGTGGCTGCTGCGGCGGCTGGTCCACGTGCTGGGTCTCCTTCCTGGCACCGGCCGGCCCGTCCGGCAGGTCGCCCTATGGCAAGCCTATAGACTGCCCGGGCGGAACGGCGTCCAAGCTGCGGGAGTTGGCACCATGAGCGACGACCAGGAACCCACCAGCGTCCCGGCGAGCACCAGCGGGGCGAGCGCGACCGGGGCCGCGGCCACGGGGGCGTCCAGCACCGGCTTCAGCGCGCTGGTGGCGGTCGCGGCCGGGGCGGTCGCGACCGGAGCGATGGCGATCGGGGCGGTGGCGATCGGGCGGCTGGTGATCCGGCGGGCCGTGATCCGGGAGCTGCGGGTGGACGAGCTGGAGATCGGGCACCTGCGGGTCGGGCGGCTGGAGGTGACCGAGCCGGGAGGCTAGGTCGTCGAGGTCGTGGTCGACGACCCGGTGCTGGTCGTGGTCGTGGTGTCCCCGGTGGTGGTCGTGGTGGTCGTGCTCGGCGCGACCGTGGTCGAGGTCGTCGGGGCGATCGTTGTCGTGGTCGGGCGGAGGGTCGAGGTGGTCGGGGTCGTGCCCGGGCTGAGGCCGGCGGTGGCGGCGGGCAGCGTCCGCGGACGGGGGCGGGTGGTGGTCGAGGAGACCCCGGCGAAGCGGCCCTTGCGCCGGGTCGTCGAGGGCGCGACCTCCTGAACGGGCGCCAGCGCCTGGGCGCCGTCACCGGGAGCCGGAGCGGTCACGAACCCGATCAGGCTTCCGCCGCCGGCGCCCAGCACCACCGCGACCACCAGCGTCGCCCACCGTCGATCAATGCTGAACCGCACCGATGCCCCCGCGCCCGCCTCCGGATCCGATGATAAGCGAATCGGGAACTACCACTCGTTCTTTAGCACCAGGCCGTTCGGCTCAAGTTGGAGCGCTCGCTTGGCTAGAATCGTCGGGATGCCAAGGCCGAGCGCAGGAAGTGCCGTACCCGTGGGGAGGGCCCGCACCCTCGCTCAGGTGTACCGACACTTCGGTGAGGTCGACGCCGCCGAAACATCGCCGCTGTACGAGCGCGTCGCCGTCGCCCTGAGTGAGTCCGACGAGGCGCTGCGCGCCATCGAGGCGGCGCCGGCGCGCAAGCGGCACCCCACGGTGATCCTCGCCGCGCTGCACGACCTCGCCCTCGCCGGACGCGCCCCGGCGCTTGCCGCGGCCTATGCCGCTTCCGACGCCGATGCTGCCGCTGGCGCGGCGATCGACACGCTGCTGGGAATGACCGACTCGGTCGTGGCCATCGCCGTGCGCCGGCGGACGCGGACCAACGAGACCGGACGCTGCGCCGTGCTGTATCCGGCCATTGCCGAGGCGGCGCGCCGGGCCGGCGCGAATGCGGTTGGGCTGATCGACGTGGGCTGTTCGGCTGGGCTCAATCTCAATGTCGATCGCGTTGGCATCACCTACAGCAACGGACAATCGCTGGGCGACCCGTCATCTCCCGTGCAGCTGTCGTCTTCGATCGTGGGAGACCGGCCCGTCCCGACGCGGGCGATGCCCGAGGTCGTCGCCCGGGTCGGCGTCGACCTCGATCCGGTCGACGTGACCGACGCGGATGACGCCCGATGGTTGCGCGCCTGCCTGTGGCCGGATCAGCCGGAGCGGGTCGCGAGGCTGGAAGCGGAGATGGCGTTGGCGGCCACGGCCCCTCCGCTGCTGCTGCAAGGTGACGCCGTCGAGGTGATGCCAGACGCCTTCGCCCGTGTGCCCACCGACGCCCTGCCTGTCGTCACCACGACGTGGGCGCTGTCGCCCTTCCCGCTCGAGCGCCGCCTGCGCTTCCTGCACCGCCTCGACGAAGCGGCGGCCGGCCGGGCGGTGGCGTGGGTGTCAGCGGAGGGGGTCGGAGTCGCGCCGACGATACCGACACTTGGCGATCGCCGCGCCTCTGGCCACAGCATCATCGGCCTGGCGGTGTTCGACCGGTCGGCGCTGCGCGCCGAGGCCATTGGCCGCTGCTGGTCGCAGGGCCGCTTGCTGGCGTGGCTGGCAGACTCCTAGCGTCCTGTCAGGTTGATCCGTCGACGAACTTCCAGGAATCGGGAGTTCGTAGTCTGGAGCTGGTTCTGAAGAGGCAAGAGCCCCGACAGAAGGATTCGTCGTCGCAGGCGTTGGCGTTGCGGTCGCGGATCGTGCTGGCCTGCGCGGACGGCAGGCCGAACACCAAGATCGCCGACGAGCTCGGCTGTGACAGGGTCACGGTCGGCAAGTGGCGCCACCAGTTGGCCGCGGAGCGGCTGGAGGGG
>CALGFH010000148.1 GCA_937881255.1 uncultured Actinomycetes bacterium | reverse complement strand
GGCGGCGGGTCGAGCATCGACACCGCCAAGGCGGTCAACCTGCTCACCACCAACCCCGGCGAGCTGATGGACTACATCAACAAGCCCGTCGGCGAGGGCAGGGCGCCCAGCAAGCCGCTCAACCCGCTGGTGGCCGTGCCCACCACCACCGGGACGGGGGCCGAGAGCACCACCATCTGCGTGCTCGACGTGCTCGCCCAGAAGGTCAAGACCGGCATCAGCCATCCGCGGCTGCGCCCGACCCTGGCCGTGGTCGACCCGGCCCTGACCGTGACCCAGCCGGCCGGGGTCACCGCGGCCAGCGGCATGGACATCCTCTGCCACGCCCTGGAGAGCTACACCGCCAAGCCCTACACCGCCTATGACCGCAAGCAGCCGGAGCAGCGGGTGCCCTACTGCGGGTCCAACCCGATCTCCGACATGTGGTCCGAGAACGCCATGCGCCTGCTGGCCGGCTCGTTCCGTGACGCCGTCCGCGACGGCGACGACCTGGAGGCGCGGGGGCGGATGGCGCTGGCCGCGACCATGGCCGGGCTCGGCTTCGGCAACGCCGGGGTCCACATCCCGCACGCCAACGCCTACCCGATCGCCGGGCGGGTCAAGGACTTCCGGCCCGACGGCTACCCGGAGGACGAGCCGATCGTGCCCCACGGCATGGCCGTGTCGCTGACCGCGCCCGAGGCCTTCCGCTTCACCTTCGAGGCCCGCCCCGAGCGGCACGTGCACGCGGCCGAGCTGCTCGCCCCCGGCCTGGACCGGCCCGGCGACGCCGCCGAGTACCTGCCGGCCGCGCTCAACCAGCTGATGCGCGACATCGGCATCCCCAACGGGATCGGCGGCGTCGGCTACGACGAGGGCGACGTCCCCGACCTGGTCGAGGGGACCATGAAGCAGCAGCGCCTGCTCGACACCGCCCCCCGCCCGGTGACCGAGGACGACGCGGCCGCGATCCTGTCCCGCTCGCTGGAGAACTGGTAGGAGGGGACGGTGCCGATCTACGAGCTGGCCTGCGACGCGGGGCACCGCTCGGAGACCCTCCAGGCCTCCACCGACCCGCTGCCGGCCTGCCCGGCCTGCGGGGCGGCGACCCGCAAGCTTCCCAGCGGGTTCGGGGTCGGGGGGACCGCCTCGGTGCCCCCGCCGGCCGAGCGCATGCCCCAGACCTGGAAGGGCACCCACCGGGGCGACCGCGACTACGTGACCCACCTGCGCCGGGTCGCCGACGCCCGCCGCGATCTCGAGGCCCGCAACCCCGAGCTGGCCGGCGACCACCGACCCGTCCTGGCCCACGAGGGCCGGTTCGAGGGGTCGCCCCTGCGGGCCGGCGACCCCGCGCCACCGCGGCCGGCCGGCGCGGACGGCGCGGCGGGGGAGGGGTCGGCGACCTGACCACCGAGCTGGCCGCCGCCCTCCGGCGGGCCGGGGTCGCCGAGGTCGACGCGTCCGCCAGGCGGCGGGCCGAGTACTCGACCGACGCGTCGCTGTACCGGGTGCCGCCGGAGCTGGTCGCCTTCCCGCGCGACACCGACGAGGTCGTCGCCGTGGTCGAGACCTGCCTGGAGCTGGGGGTCCCGCTGACCGCCAGGGGAGCCGGGACCTCGCTCGCCGGCAACGCCGTCGGGAGCGGCGTGGTCATGGACCTGGCCCGGCACCTGGGGCGGGTGCGGTCGCTCGACGCGGAGGCGGGCACGGCCCGGGTCGAGCCGGGCGTGGTCCTTGACGACCTCCAGGCCGCCGCCCGGCCCCTCGGGCTGCGCTTCGGCCCCGACCCGTCGACCCACAGCCGCTGCACCCTCGGCGGGATGATCGGCAACAACGCCTGCGGGTCGCGCGCCCTGGCCTACGGGCGGACGGCCGACAACGTCCTGGAGCTGGAGCTGGTCACCGGCACCGGCCAGCGCCTGGTCGCCCGGCCGGGGGCGGTCGGGCAGGTGCCGGGCCTGGAGGCGGTGGTCCGGGCCGGCCTGGGGCCGATCCGGACCCGGTTCGGGCGCTTCGCCCGCCAGGGCTCCGGCTACGCGCTCGAGCACCTGCTGCCCGAGCGGGGCGGCGACCTGGCCCGGGCCCTGGTCGGCAGCGAGGGCACCCTGGCCGTGGTCCTGGGAGCGACGGTCCGGCTCGTCCGTGCCCCGGCGGCGACCGTGCTGGTCGTGCTCGGCTACCCGGACATGGCCACCGCCGCCGACGCCGTCGGAGCGGTGCTGCCCCAGCGCCCGGTGGCTCTCGAAGGCATCGACGCCCGCATCGTGGAGGTGGTCCGGCGCCGGGGCCGGGCCGTGCCCGAGCTGCCCAAGGGGGGCGGCTGGCTGCTGGCCGAGCTGGCCGGGGCGACCACGGCCGAGGCCGAGGCGTCCGCCACCCGGCTGACCGCCGCCGTCGGGGGCGACGCGCTGGCCGCCCGGGTCCTGCTCGACCCGGCCGAGACGGCCGCCATCTGGCGCATCCGCGAGGACGGGGCCGGGTACGGCGGGCGCAGCCCGGCCGGGGCGCCGGCCTGGGCCGGGTGGGAGGACGCGGCCGTCCCGCCCGAGCGCCTCGGCGCCTACCTGCGCGAGTTCGAGGCCCTGCTGGCCGGCCACGGCCTCGACGGGATCCCCTACGGCCACTTCGGCGACGGCTGCCTGCACGTGCGCATCGACTTCCCCTTCGACCGGCCCGGCGGGCAGAAGGTCTACCGGTCGTTCGTCGAGCAGGCGGCGGCGCTGGTCGCCACCTACGGCGGGTCGATGTCGGGGGAGCACGGCGACGGGCGGGCCCGGTCGGAGCTGATGCCGCTGATGTATCCACCCGACGCCATCGAGGCCATGGCCGCCGTCAAGGCCGTCCTCGACCCGCGCGACCTGCTCAACCCGGGGGTGCTGGTGCGCCCGCGGCCGTTCGACGCCGACCTGCGCCGGACCATGGCCCGGCCGGTCACCGGGCAGCTGGGGTTCCGCTATGCCGAGGACAGGGGCGACCTGACCAGCGCCGTCCACCGCTGCACGGGGATCGGGCGCTGCGTCGCCGACAGCACCGGGTCCGGCGGGGTCATGTGCCCGTCCTGGCTGGCGACCAGGGACGAGAAGGACACCACCAGGGGCCGGAGCCGCGTCCTCCAGGAGGCGGTCAACGGCACCCTGGTCCGCGGCCTGTCCTCGCCCGAGGTCCGCGAGTCCCTCGACCTCTGCCTGGCCTGCAAGGGCTGCCTCTCCGACTGCCCGACCGGGGTCGACATGGCCACCTACAAGGCCGAGGTCCTCCACCAGACCTACCGCCGCCGCCTCCGCCCGCCCGCCCACTACAGCCTCGGCTGGCTTCCCCGCTGGACCGCCCTCGCCGCCAGGGCCCCGCGGCTGGCCAACCTCCTCCTCACCACCCCCGGTCTGTCCGCGGTGGCCAAGCGCCTCGCCGGGATCGACCCCCGCCGCCCCCTGCCCAGGTTCGCCCCCCAGACCCTCCGCACCTGGTGGCGCCGCCGCCCCACGGCCTCCGAACCGGCACCACCCTCCGCTCCCCGGGCCCTGCTGTGGCCGGACACCTTCACCAACCACTTCGCCCCCTCGGCCGGCCAGGCCGCCGTCCAGGTCCTCGAGGACGCCGGCTACCGGGTCGACCTCCCCGACGAGCCCCTGTGCTGCGCCCTCACCTGGATCTCGACCGGCCAGCTCGATACCGCCAAACGGGTCCTCCGCCACACCGTCGACCGTCTCGCCGCCCTGGTAGGGGACGCCGGGTCGGCGGGGTCCGTTGTCCACAGCCCCCTGGTCGGACTGGAGCCCTCCTGCCTGGCGGTGCTGCGGTCCGACGCGGCGGCCCTGCTGGGGGCGGACGACCCGGCGGTGGTGGTGGTCGCCAGGGCGGCGGCGACCCTGGCCGAGGTGCTAGGGCGGCGGCAACCCTGGCCGAGGTGCTGGCGGCCGCACCCGGGTGGGCGCCGCCCGACCTGTCAGACGTGGTCGGGGTGGCCCAGCCCCACTGCCACCAGCACGCCGTGCTCGGCTGGGAGGCCGACCGCGACCTCCTGGCCCGGGCGGGCGCCGAGGTCACGGCCGTCGGCGGCTGCTGCGGCCTGGCCGGCAACTTCGGGGCCGAGCGCGGCCACCACGACGTCTCGGTCGCCGTCGCCGAGACCGCCCTCCTCCCGGCCGTGCGGGCCGCCGGCCCGGACGCGGTCGTCCTGGCCGACGGCTTCTCCTGCCGCACCCAGCTCGACCACCTGGCCGGCCGCCGCGCCCTCCACCTGGCCGAGCTGCTCGCCCGGCCCCGGCGGTGACCGGCTACCCGGCCTGGTGCTGGGCGCGGAGCTGGTGGTCGAGGAAGTAGTGCTCCTGGGCCCACAGGTGGAGGCCGAGGCCGAGGCGCATGGCGCAGCGCTTGAGGGCGTCGGAGGCGGCGTCCTTGAGGCGGGCGCCGTCGTGGGGCCAGTTGTGGACGTCGCCGACGTCGCCGACCTCCTCGACCCGGACCTGGCGGCCGTCGATCGCGCAGGTGAGCCGCCAGATGCCGCCGACCACGACGTTCTGGAGGGCCGGGGTGCCGGCCTTGGCCCGCCGGCTGCGGGCGCTGGGGTCGGGGGCCACCGCGGCCACGTCGCCGCGGATGACCTGGACCAGCTCGAAGTCGAACGGGCCGACGATGCTGAGCAGGCGCTGGTTGACGACGTGGTGGGCGACGTAGTCGCTGCCGTCCTTGCGCTCGACGAAATCGGCGGGGAAGGGGCGGGCCAGCTCGGCCAGGTCGGCGTCGATGACGGTGGTCACAAGCATCAGTCCTCAGGGAAGCGGTTGCTGCGTTGTCCCAGCGTAACCGGTACCTGTGACAATCCGAGGGGCACGCCGGAGGGCCCGTAACGCTCCCGTACCGGTGGTCCCGGAGACTGTCGCGGACCGCCCGAGCGCGGCGAGGAGGAGGTGGAGGTTGCGGCCCCGAACCAGGGTGGTGCTCGCCTGGGCGCTGTGGCTGGTCACCTTCGGCTGCTGTGCCGCCGGGCTGCTGGTCACCCTGGCCATCTACCGCCCCCTCACCCTGGCCGTGCTGGTCGAGGGCGCGCTGTACGCGTTCTTCTTCGTGCTCGGGTTCGCCACCGTCGGGCTGGTGCTGGCCCTGCGGCGGCCGGGCAACCCGATCGGGTGGCTGTACGGGGCCGCCGGCCTCGCCTGGGCGTACACCATCCCCCTGGCGCCCTGGGTCGACCAGCTGCTCCGCGAGCACCGGCCCCTGCCCCTCCTCGCCCAGCTCCAGGTGGCACTGTCGGAATTTGGCTGGGCGCCCGCGATCGGGCTCGGCGTCACCCTGCCGGCCCTGCTCCTCCCCAACGGCCACCTGCGCTCGCGTCGCTGGCGCCTGGTCGTGGTCACCAGCGTGACCGGGTTCGTCCTGGCCACCGTTGGCGGCGCCCTGTCCCCGGGACCGATCGAGGAGGCGGGGATCGACAACCCGCTCGGGCTGGCCGGCCCGGCGGGTGACGTCGCCTCGGTGCTCACGATCGTCGGCGTGCTGCTGCACTGGTGGAGCCTGCCGCCGGCGGCGGTCTGCGTGATCCTGCGGTTCCGCTCCTCCCGGGGGGTCGAGCGGCAGCAGATGCGCTGGGTCGCCGCCGGGGCGGCCGGCGCGGTGGCCGGGCTGCTGCTGGCCCTCCCGAGTGGGCTCGGGATCGCGCCCAACTTCGTCTCCCACATCATCTTCCCGGCGCTGCTGTGCCCGCCGGTGGCGATCGGGGTCGCGGTGCTGCGGTACCGGCTGTACGACCTGGACCGCGTCATCAGCCGCACCCTGACCTACGGGCTGCTGACCGTGCTGCTCGGCCTCGGCTACGCCGGGGTCGTGCTCGGGCTCGGCCGGCTGCTGCCCGACAGCTCCAGCCTGGTCGTGGCCGCCGCCACCCTGGCCGTGGCCGGGTTGTTCCAGCCGATCCGCCGCCGGGTCCAGGCGCTGGTCGACCGCCGCTTCAACCGCCACCGCTACGACGCCGCCCGGACCGTCGACGGGTTCGCGGCCCGGCTGCGCGACCAGGTCGACCTGGACGCGCTGCACGGCGAGCTGCTGGCCGTGGTCGACCAGACGATGCAGCCGACCCGGGCCTCGCTGTGGCTC
>CALGFH010000147.1 GCA_937881255.1 uncultured Actinomycetes bacterium | reverse complement strand
TCGGCGGAGGCCCGGTGGGCGGGGTGGCGGTGGTGGACGGCGCCGGCGGCCCGGCGGGAACGGCCGGACCGGTGGCGACCCCGCCCTGGTAGACGCGGGCCCAGCCGAGCACGGCGTCCACGTAGTCCCAGGAGTGGTTGTAGGCGTAGATCGCCTGGCGCAGCCGGGCCGGGTCGGTCAGGTCCCCGTCGCCGCCGAGGCACAGGTAGCCGGCGGCGCTCACCGCGGCGTCGAACAGGTTGTTGGGGTCGGCGACCCGGTCGCCGTTGCCGTCGCGGCCCAGCGACCGCCAGGTCGTCGGGATGAACTGCATCGGCCCGACCGCCCGGTCCCAGGTCGCGTCCCCGTCCCAGCGGCCGCCGTCGCTGTCGGGGATGCTGGCCACCCCGTTGCCGTCCAGCGGCGGCCCGGTGATCCTGGGGCTCACCGTGCCGGCCGCGCTGAACCTGGTCGCGGCCCCGCCGAACAGGCCATGGTTGGACTCGATGCGGCCGATGCCGGCCAGGATCGTCCAGGGGAGCCGGCAGCCCGGGTCGAACCCGGCCGCCCAGGCCGCGGCCTCGCGGTAGGCGCGCAGGGTGAGGGCGGGGATGGCCGGCCCGCCGGGCGGCGCGGCCCAGCCGGCCGGGGTGGCGGTGGCGCCGGCCCCGGCGGCCGCCTGCCGGACCGCGGCCTGGTCGCGCTCGGCCGCGGCCGCCGCCTCGCGGCCCCGCTGCCAGGCCAGGGCGCGCAGGCGGGCCTCCTCGGCGGCGCTCGGCTCGGACCCCGGGGCGATGCCGGCGACCACGGGTGCCCGGTCGCCGGCGGCCAGGGCGTCGCCGGGCAGGAACCCGGGGGCCGCGACCGCCCAGGCGAGCAGGGCCACCGCGCCAACGCCCCCGGCCCGCAGGCGGCGGACGAAGGACGCGGACGGCGGTGGCGGTCGGTGCAAAGGGCGGCTCCCGGGACGTGCGCGGCCTTCCATGTTGGCACGTCATGACGGAGAATGCGCCCCCAAGATGTTAGTGACAGCTATGTCATGGCAAGCCACAAGCGTCTTGGTCGGCCTTGTCGCGGCGTTGTAGGGTTTGTCGACAGGGCGTGTGGGGGAGGTTGGCGACTGGATATGCAGGTACTCCTCGCCGACTGCCTAGTTCTTCGTGACCAGGTGACGGGAACGTCGCCCTCTGCTCGTGTATCGTATGGACTCGCCTTGCACCTTTTTGGCGGCGTTCTGCAACTGCCGGGCTCGAGCTCATTCGTGGGGCCACCGTGGTGAAACCGTGACGGTCAAGGCCAAGAAGCGGAAAGAGCTGCGCAGCTTCCGCCTGGCCGCCGTCGCCGCGGCGGCGCTGGCCGCCGGCTTCCTGGCCTGGATCGGCCTCGGGGTCGGGGACGACGGCGTCACCGAGCTGGTCAGCAACCTGGTCCAGGCGTCGGCCGCCCTGCTCGCCGCCGCGGCCTGCTTCAGCGCCGCCGGCCGCAACCCCTACGGCTTCGGCCGGGCCTGGACCGCGTCCCTGCACCGGGCCTGGCGCCTGCTCGGCTCGGCCGCCCTGGCCTGGGGCCTCGGCCAGGTCGCCTGGACGGTCATCGAGCTCCGCGACGGCACCCCGGGCGTGCCCACGGTGGCCGACGTCGGCTACCTGGCCGCGGTGCCGCTGCTGATCGCCGGGGTGCTGGCCTTCCCGACCGCGCCCATGCGGGCCACGGCCCGGCTCCGGACCCTGCTGGACGGGCTGCTGATCGCCGCCTCCCTGCTGTTCCTCGGCTGGGCCACCGTGCTCGGCGACGCCTTCCGCTCCAACGGCGCCTCAGCCATCGAGCGGGCCATCTGCCTGGCCTACCCGCTCGGCGACATCGTCGCCGGGACCATCGTCCTGGTGCTGCTGACCCGCTCCCGTGGCCGGGGGGTCGTCCACCTGTCGATGATCGCCGCCGCGGTGTTCTCGCTGCTGGTCGCCGACCTCGGCTTCGCCTACAAGCACCCCACCGGCAGCTACGGCACCGGGGCCATGCTCGACGCCGGCTGGGTGGTCGGCTGGCTGCTGCTGGCGGCCACCGCCCTCAAGCCGACCGTGGCCGAGCTGCGCCGCAGCGACGACGAGGAGGAGCCGTCGATCATGCGGCTCGCCCTCCCCTACGCGCCCCTGATCGTGGCCGCCGTCACCGGGGTGGCCATCCAGATCGGCACCGGCAAGTTCGAGCCGTTCCTGGTGTTCACCGGCACGGTCATCGGCCTGCTGGTCATCTCGAGGCAGATCGTCGCCCTGATCGAGAACCGCCAGCTCAACGCCCGTCTCCGGGCCACCGTGGTGCAGCTGTCCGAGCGCGAGCAGGAGCTCAAGGACGGCCTGCGCCGCGAGCTGGCCGCCGCCGACAAGCTGCGGGCCCTGAGCGACATGAAGGACACCTTCCTGCGGGCCGTCTCCCACGACCTGCGCACCCCGCTCACGGCCATGCTCGGGGTCGCCATCACCC
Source organism: uncultured Actinomycetes bacterium (assembly GCA_937881255.1). Taxonomy (GTDB): domain Bacteria; phylum Actinomycetota; class CALGFH01; order CALGFH01; family CALGFH01; genus CALGFH01. The sequence goes on along the minus strand of CALGFH010000147.1, from coordinate 1,493 downwards.
TGGAGCGGACCCGGCTCAACCTGCCCCGCGAGCAGGCCCTCGACCTGGTCGGGATGCTGGTCGAGAAGACCAGGAAGCTGGAGCGGCTGCTCAAGGACCTGCTCGACCTGAACCGGCTCGAGGAGGGCGTGCTCGAGCCCAACCGCTCCCTGACCGACGTCCGCGAGCTCGTCCACCGGGTGGTCACCGAGGTCGACCAGCTCGCCGGCTGGCCGATCGACATCGAGGCCGAGCCCATCCAGGCGTTCATCGACGGCCCCAAGGTCGAGCGGATCGTCGAGAACCTCCTGCTCAACACGACCCGGCACACGCCCCCCGGGACCAGGGTGTGGGTCAAGGCGCTGGCCAGGGGCTCCGACCTGGAGCTGATCGTCGAGGACGCCGGGCCGGGCGTGCCCGCCGAGCTGGCCGGCACGATCTTCGAGGCCTTCCGGCGGGGCGGGACCTCGGCCCCGACCATGGCCCACCACCGGGGCGTCGGCATCGGCCTGTCGCTGGTGGCCCGGTTCGCGGCCCTCCACGGCGGCCACGCCTGGGTCGACGAGCGCTGGGGCGGCGGGGCCGCCTTCCACGTGCTCCTGCCCGACGTGGTCAGCTACGACCGCGGCTACGCCCAGGTGCTCGACCGGCTCTAGGCGCTCGGGATGCGCAGCCGCGCGCCCCCGCTATCGTGGAACACATGGCTGTCGACCCTGGGCTGTTCGGCCCCGACTCGGTCTCCTGGCGCGTCCAGCGGGAGGCCACGGTGATGCTGGGCGGGGCCAGGGCGCTGCTGATGCACTCGGCCCACCCGCTGGTGGTGGCCGGGGCCCGCCAGACCGGCATGTACGCCAACCAGCCCTGGCGGCGCCTGGAGCGGACCCTGCGCCAGACCTACACGGTGGTGTTCGGGACCAGGGAGGAGGCGCTGGCCGCCTCCAAGCGGATCGACGACGTCCACCGGGGCATCAAGGGCGTCGACCCGGTCACCGGGCTCCGCTACGACGCCCGCGACCCGGATCTCCTCCTGTGGGTGCACGCCTGCCTGGTCGACAGCTTCCTGGTGTTCGAGCGCCTGACCGTCGGCCGGCTCGACGACGCCGGCCGCCAGGCCTTCCACGAGGAGTCGATGGTCGGGGCCGAGCTGCTGCGGCTGCCCAGGGAGCGGATCCCGCCGACCGTGCCGGCGCTCCGGGCCTACCTGGACGAGGTGATGGGCTCGGGCATCCTGCGCATGACCGACGGCGCCCGCCGGGTGGCCGACCTGATCGGCGACCCGCCGCGGGACGTGCCCCAGCGGCCGCTCTGGGGGCTGATCTCGTTCCTGGCCTTCCAGACGTTGCCCGACCCGCTGAGGCGGCTCTACGGCGTCCGGGGCGGTCCCGCCCGCCAGGCGCTGCTGCGGGCCAGCGTGCTCGGGCTGCGGGTCGGGCGGCCGCTGGCCCCGCCCCGGATCCGCTTCGTGGCCCCGGCGGTGATGGCCGGCTGGCGCCTGGAAGGCCGCTACGGCTCCC
>CALGFH010000146.1 GCA_937881255.1 uncultured Actinomycetes bacterium | reverse complement strand
AGGGCCAGCCGGGCGGCCAGGTCGCGGGGGGTGTAGATGCTGTTGTTGGTCAGCAGCAGGAACCGGTGCCCGGTCTGCTGGAGGCGCTTGACGAACAGGTCGGCCCCGGGGATCAGCCGCTCCTCGTGGACCAGGACACCGTCCATGTCCATCAGGTAGTTGTCGATCGCCGGTCGGTTGGTGGTCATCAGGTGCATTCGCTCCAATGTCATGTGGACGCATGTGCGTACGTTCACAAGGCTGCCCAGCGGGCGTTGCGATCGGGTTACACCCGGGCAAGGATCGGATGAAGGCTGGGGACGTGCCGGACGTCACATTCCCCCGGTGACCGGCGGCACCGACGCCCGGCCGGCCCGCGGCCATCCTGAGCAGGCAAGGCAAGGCATCGGAGCCACCGCCAGCGAGGAGACCACCGTGCGCCACGCCCTCGTCCCCATCCACCTGATCCAGGACGCCCGCGCCGCCGGCGCCCAGCTGGCCGAGCGCGCCCCGGTCGACGCCCCGCCCGACCCCCCGGCCGCCGGCGGCCGCCGTCCCCGCCGCCTGGCCTCCCTGGCCCACCGCGCCCTGGCCCTGGTCATCCGCACCACCTGACCCGCCCGGCTCCCGCCCCGGGCTAGGCTGGGGGCATGCTCGCCGCCCGGAACCTCACCGTGGTCCGTGGTGCCCAGGTCGTGCTCGACGGGGTCGACCTGGTCGTCGACGGGACCAGCCGCATCGGCGTGCTGGGCCGCAACGGCGCCGGCAAGTCGACCCTGCTGCGCTGCCTGGCCGGCCTGGAGGCGCCGACCTCGGGAACGGTCGAGCGCTCCCCGCCGGCGCTGAACGTCGGCTACCTGGCCCAGGAGCCCGACCCCCTGGGCGACGAGGCCACCGCCGCCTACCTGCGCCGCCGCACCGGCCTGACCGTGGCCGACGAGGCCATGCAGGCCGCCCTGCGGGCCGTCGGCGACCACCCGGGACAGGCTGAGCTGGAGGCCTACGACGACGCCCTGGCCCGCTTCCTGGCCCTGGGCGGCGACGACCACGACACCCGCGCGCCAAGGGTGCTGGCCGACGTCGGCCTCGACCCGGCCGTGCTCGAGAACCCGCTGGCCCGGCTGTCGGGCGGCCAGCGGGTCAAGGCCGGCCTGGCCGCCATCCTGCTCGCCCGCTTCGACGTGCTCCTGCTGGACGAGCCGACCAACAACCTCGACTTCGACGGCCTGCACCGCCTGGAGCGGTTCCTGGCCGGCGAGGAGCGGCCGGTGGTGCTGGTCAGCCACGACCGGGCGTTCCTCTCCGCCGCCACCACCCGGATCGCCGAGCTCGACCTGCACTCGCGCCGGCTCAGCGAGTACGGCGGCGGCTACGACGCCTACGTCCAGGAGCGCCGCCGCCGGCGTGAGCAGGCCTACGCCGACTACGACGAGGCCAGGGCCGAGCGGGCCCGGCTGGAGGAGGCGGCCCGCCAGAAGCGCGAGTGGGCGGCCAGCCGCCGGGGCGAGCGCCGCACCGACAACGACAAGGCCCTGGCCGGGCGGCGCAAGGAGCGGGCCACCGCCGGGGCGACCAGGGCCAAGGCGATCGAGCGGCGCCTGGAGCGGCTGGGCGACCCCGGCAAGCCCTGGGAGGGCTGGGACCTGCGCCTGTCGCTCCAGGCCGGCCGGCGCAGCGGCGAGGTCGTGGCCAGCCTGGCCGGGGCGGTCGTGCGGCGGGGCGGCTTCCGGCTCGGCCCGGTCGACCTGGAGCTGCGCTGGCGCGACCGCCTGGCCCTGACCGGGCCCAACGGGGCCGGCAAGTCGACCCTGCTCGGGCTGCTGACCGGGGAGCTGCGCCCGGCCGAGGGCACCGTCCGGCTCGGGTCGGGGGTGGTCGTCGGCCACCTCGGCCAGGACCGCACCCCGGGCCCGGGCACGCTGCTGGACGCGGTCCGGGAGCGGACCGAGCTGTCGGTCGAGGCGGCCCGGTCGCTGCTGGCCAAGTTCGACCTGGGGGCCGAGCACCTGCGGAGGCCCGAGGCCGAGCTGTCGCCGGGCGAGCGCTCCCGGGCCGGGCTGGCCGTGCTGGCCGCCCGGGGCACCAACCTCCTGCTGCTCGACGAGCCGACCAACCACCTGGACCTGGACGCCATCGAGGAGCTGGAACGGGCCCTGGCGGGCTACGACGGCACCCTGGTGGTGGTCAGCCACGACCGGCGCCTGCTGGCCGGCCTGCGCCTGGACCGGCGCCTGGAGGTGGTCGCCGGCGGGGTCACCGAGGCGCCCCTGCCGGTCGCCGCTCCCGGATAGACTGAGCGGAATGAACCTTTACCGTGAGCAGGGCGTCGTGCTGCGGACCTGGAAGCTCGGCGAGGCCGACCGCATCGTCGTGCTGCTCACCCAGGGCGAGGGCAAGGTCAGGGCGGTCGCCAAGGGGGTCCGCAAGACCAAGTCGCGCTTCGGCGGCCGCCTGGAGCCGTTCAGCCATGTCGACCTGTCGCTGTACCGGGGCCGCGAGCTCGACATCGTCACCCAGGCCGAGGTCATCACCCCGTTCCGGGCCCTGCGCGAGGACTACGACCGGGTGGTCGCCGGCACGGCCATGCTCGAGGCGGTCGACCAGGTCGCCCAGGAGCGCGAGGCCGCCATCCGGCTCTATCTGCTCCTGGTCCGGGCCCTGCGGGCCCTGGACGGCGGGCCCCGCGACCCCTCGGTGGTCCTGGACGCGTTCCTGCTCAAGCTGATGGCCCTGGAGGGCTACCGGCCGGCGCTGGCCGAGTGCGCCGGCTGCGGGGCCAGGGGGCAGCCGCGCTGCTTCTCGATCGCCCGCGGCGGCGGGCTGTGCGAGCGCTGCCGCACCGGCCAGGAGTCGACCCTGGACGCCGCCACCATGCCCCTGCTGGCCGCCCTGCTCGGCGACGACCTGGACACGACCGCCACCGCCGAGCCCGCCCCGGCCTCCCGGCGCGAGGCCGGCGCCCTGGTCAAGGGCTACGTCGAGTACCACCTGGACCGCCGCCTGCGGGCGTATCCCCTGGTGGCCCGCTGATGCCGAGCCGCAACCCACGGGCGCTGCCGCCCGACCTGGACCCCAAGGGCGTGCCCGACCACGTGGCCATCGTGATGGACGGCAACGGCCGCTGGGCCGGGGCCAAGGGGCTGCCCCGCAACAAGGGCCACGAGGCGGGGGAGGCGGCCCTGTTCGACACCGTCGAGGGGGCCCTGGACGCCGGGCTGTCCTGGCTGACCGTGTACGCCTTCTCCACCGAGAACTGGCGCCGGCCGGCCGCCGAGGTCCGGTTCCTGATGAACTTCAACGAGTCGCTGCTGGTCCGGCGCTCCCACGAGCTGCACGAGCGCGGGGTCCGCATCCGCTTCATCGGCCGCCGCGACCGGATCCCCCCGCACGTCCGCCGCCGCATCCAGGAGGCCGAGGACCTCACCGCCGGCGACACCCGCATGACCCTGGCCGTCGCCCTCGACTACGGCGGCCGCGACGAGCTGGCCCGGGCCGTCCAGGCCCTGGCCGCCGAGGTCCGCGAGGGCCGCGGCCCCCGCCGCATCGACGAGCGGGCCATCGCCAGGCGCCTCTGGGCGGCCGACATGCCCGACGTCGACCTGCTCATCCGCACCTCGAACGAGTACCGGATCTCGAACTTCCTGCTCTGGCAGATCGCCTACGCCGAGCTCCACTTCACCCCGGTCCTGTGGCCCGACTTCAACCGCCACGAGCTGTTCGAGGCCCTCCGCGTCTACCAGGGCCGCCACCGCCGCTTCGGCGCCGTCCCCGACCCGGTTCCCGACCCGGCCCGGTGACCGGCCAGCGGCCCGCCATCCGCTCGGCGCGGCCCGGCGACCTGGCCCGGCTCGGGCCCGTCTACGAGCAGGCCGGGTTCGGGGGCCGGCTGGCCAAGGTGGTGGGGTTCGCCAGGGCGCGGCTGGACGGCGAGGTGGTGGTGGCCGAGGCCGGCACGGAGATCGCCGGGGTGGCCGCCGGGGCGGTGTTCGGCGGCACCGGGTGGATCGGGGGCGTGGCCGTGGTCCCGGCCCACCGGCGGATCGGGCTGGGCGGGGCCCTCACCGAGGCGATCGTCGAGTTCCTGGAGGGACGTGGCCTGGCCACGGTGCTGCTGCACGCCACCGCCCTCGGCCGCCCGGTCTACGAGCGCCTCGGCTTCGTCCCCGAGACGCCCTACCGCACCCTCAGCGGCCCCACCCTGCCCCGCGGCCCCCGGGAGGCGCCGGTCCGGGCCGGCCAGGCGGCCGACCTGGAGGCGGTGCTGGCCC
>CALGFH010000145.1 GCA_937881255.1 uncultured Actinomycetes bacterium | reverse complement strand
GTCTGGAGGGGCCGTGGCCGCGCAGCTGCCGACGTCGCGGGTCGACCGGACCTCACCGGTGCCCTTCTACTTCCAGCTCAAGAAGCTGCTGGCCGAGGAGATCGTCGCCGGCCGGTGGCTGCCCGGCGACCGGCTGCCCTCCGAGCCCTCGATCTGCGACCACTTCGAGGTCTCCCGGACGACGGTCCGCCAGGCCCTCGGCGAGCTGGAGGCCGAGGGCCTGATCCGCCGGGAGAAGGGCCGGGGAACCTTCGTCGCCGAACCCCGCTCCACCTCGTGGCTGCTGCAGTCCTCGCACGGGTTCTACGAGGAGGCCACCGCGAGCGGCCACGGCGTCAGGTCACGGGTGCTGCGGCGCGGCCTGGAGGCGCTGCCCAGCTGGGCCTGCGACGCCCTCGACCTTCCCGATGGCAGCGTCGGCGTCACCGTTGAGCGGATCCGGTGGGTGGACGACCAGCTGGTGATGTACGTCATCACCCACCTCCCCGAGCCCCTGGCCGAGGTGGTCCTGGCGGCCGACCTCGAGGCCGGCTCGCTGTACCGGACCCTGGAGCGGGGCACGGGCCTGAGCGTGTTCGGCGGCCGCCGGGTGGTGGAGGCCGTGACCGCCCAGGAGGAGCTGGCCACGCTGCTGAAGGTCGAACCGGGCGCGCCCCTGCTGTTCGTGGAGTCGGTGTCCTGGGACCGAGATCTCAAGCCGTTCGAGTGCTACCGGGCCTGGCACCGCGCCGACCGGACCAGGATCGAGGTGCAGGCCGTCAACCAGGCGGTGGCGACCAGGGCCGGTCTCGACCCCACCACCCTCCGGCTGGCCACCCGATGAAGACGGCCCTGGTCACCGGCGCCACCAGCGGCATCGGCCGGGCGGCGGCACTGGCCCTCGGCGACGCGGGCTGGTGGGTCCTGGCCGGCGGCAGGGACCCCGAGCGGGGCGCGGAGGTGGCGGCCGAGCTGGCCGAGCGGGCCGGTGGCGAGTTCGCCGCCGCCGACCTGGCCGACGACGGCGCCGCCGAGCGGCTCGTCGACCGCGCCGTGGCGGCCACCGGCCGGCTCGACCTGGTGGTCTACAGCGCCGGCACCCACTTCCTCGCCACCGCAGAGGGCACCGACCCCGGCGACTACGACCGGCTGATGGCCGTCAACCTCCGGGGCGCGGTCCTGCTCGCCCGGGCCGCCGTCCCGGCGATGCGGGCCTCGGGCGGCGGGGTGATCGTCAACGTGTCCAGCGAGGCCGGGCTGGTCGCGGTGCCCGGGCAGGTGGCCTACAACCTCTCCAAGGCCGGCCTGCTGATGCTGACCAGGTCCATCGCGGTCGACCATGCCGGCGACGGCATCCGGGCGGTGTCGGTCTGTCCCGGCACCACCAGAACCCCGCTGGTGGAGCGGGCCATCGCGTCCGCTCCCGACCCCGAGGCGCACGAACGGTGGCTGGCCTCCAGCCGGCCGGCGGGACGGCTCGGCGCCCCCGAGGAGATCGCCGCCGCCATCGTGTTCGCCGCCGGCGACCAGGCGTCGTTTCTGACCGGATCCGAGATCGTCGTCGACGGCGGGTACACCGCCGTCTGAGGGAGATGAGTGCAGATGGCTCGTTGGTGCAGGACCCTCGCGCTCCTGGCCGCCCTGGCGCTGCTGGTCGGGGCATGCGGTCGCGGTGGCGGCGGCGAGGGCCAGGACGCCCGCTGGCAGCAGGAGATCGTGATCGGGTGGACTCCGCCGGACATCACCGGCGTGTTCAAGACCGCCACCGAGTTCTTCGAGAAGGCCGCCAACGAGGCCAACGCGGCCGGGTTCAAGGTCAAGGTCGAGAGCCGTTCGCCGGCCACCCACACCGCCTTCGCCGACCAGGTGGCCATCATCGACGACTTCGTCTCCCGCAAGGTCGACGTCATCGCCATCTCGCCGGCCGACACCGAGGCCATCAAGCCGGCCGTCAAGCGGGCGAATGAGGCCAACATCCCGGTGATCATCGTCAACCTGCTCGAGGAGCAGGCCGACATCGAGGTCGCCAGCTACATCGGCTTCGACAACTCCGAGGCGGCGTCGGTGTCGGCCTATGCCGTGCTTGACTACTTCGGCGGGCCGGGCGTGCTCGGCAGCGGCGAGAAGGTCGACGTCCAACCCGACCAGTACCTGGACCTGGAATGGTGGGAGGGCGTCTACCAGAACGCCGACCCGGCCGAGATCCGCGGCTCGGGTTCGATCATCGAGGGGATCGCCGGGACCTTCTTCTCCCAGGAGCGCCTCGACGGCTTCCATGAGGTGGTCGACAAGTATCCGGGCATCAAGGTCCTCGGCAACCCGCTGGCGGCCGACTGGAACCGCGAGAAGGGCATCGAGGCGACCGAGACGTTCCTGTCGCGCTACCAGCCGGGCTCGGAGCTGCAGTTCATCTGGGCCGCCTCCAACGAGATGGGCCTGGGGGCCATGCTGACGGCCGAGCGCCGCAACGTCCTGGCCACCACCGAGGAGAGCCCGCCCGTGGAGGGCAAGGTCGCGGTGTTCACCAACGACGTCACCCCGGAGTCGGTGGCCCGCCTCAAGGAAGGCAAGATGGTCGCCGAGACCCACCACGGCTTTGCCGAGTGGGGCTGGTTCGGGACCCAGTTCGCCGTGCAACTGGCCTGCGGCCAGCAGGTGGCCAAGACCCAGGACATCCGGCCGCGGACCGTCTGGCAGGGCAACGCCGACCAGTTCTACCCCGACATCGCGCTGCCGACGATCGACTGGAACAAGATCAAGGACGACTGCGGCTAGCCGTGGCCATGCTCGAGCTCGAGGGCGCCCGCAAGACCTACCCGGGCGTGCGGGCGCTCCAGGGCGTCGACCTCGGCGTGGAGCGCGGCGAGGTCCACGCCCTGCTCGGCGAGAACGGCGCCGGCAAGTCGACCCTGATGAAGGTGGTCGCCGGCGCCGTCACCCCCGACGCCGGCCAGATGACCGTCGGCGGCAGCCCCGTGGCCCTCGGGTCGCTGGAGGCGGCCCGGGCGAGCGGGGTGGCCCTCGTCTACCAGGACCTGAGCCTCGTGCCCCAGCTCTCGGTGGGTGAGAACGTGCTGCTCGGCCGATGGGCGACGACGCGCTGGGGAACCGTGGCGTGGGAGGAGCTGCACGCCGCCGCGCGGCGCCACCTCGGCCGCATCGGCCTGGACGTGGACCCGCGCCGGCGGGTCGACGAGCTCGGCATGGCCGAGCGGCAGCTGGTGGAGATCGCCAAGGCGCTCTCCGGCGACGTCCACGTCCTGCTGCTCGACGAGCCCACCTCCGCGCTGTCGGACCCGGAGGCCCGCCGCCTGTTCGGCATCGTGCGCGACCTCACCGCCTCGGGGGTGGCGGTGGTCTACGTCTCCCACCGGCTCCCCGAGGTGCTGGACATCGCCGACCGCATCAGCGTGCTCCGCGACGGCCAGCTCGTCGCGACGGTCCGGGCCGCCGAGGTCGACGAGGCCCGGCTGGCCCGGATGATGGTCGGACGCGCCCTCGGCGGCGCCGCGGCCCCGGCGCCGCCGCCGGCCGGCAACGGCGCGCCGGCTGCCCTGCGGGCCCGCGGCCTGGCCCGGCCGCCGCGGCTCAAGCCGGTGGACCTGGAGCTGCGGGCCGGCGAGGTGGTCGCCGTGTTCGGGCTGGTCGGCTCCGGCCGGACCCGCCTGGCCAGGACCCTGTTCGGCCTGGAGCCGGCCACCGGCGGCACCCTGGAGGTGGCCGGCCGGCCGGTCAGCGTGCGGGCACCGGCCGACGCGATCGCGCTCGGGATCGGCTACCTCGGCGAGGACCGCGCCGCCGGCATCGTTCCCCGCATGACCCTGGCCGAGAACATCACCCTGGCCTCGCTGCCGCGGCTCGGCCGAGGTCCGCTGCTGGCCACCGGCCAGGAGCGGCAGCTGGCCAGGCGCTTCGCCGACGAGCTGGGCATCCGCGCGCCCCTGGACCGGTGGGCCGAGACGCTGTCGGGCGGCAACCAGCAGAAGCTGGTGCTGGCCAGATGGCTGTGCTCGGGAGCGCGCGTGCTCGTCCTCGACGACCCCACCCGCGGCATCGACGTCGGCGCCAAGGAGGAGGTGTTCCGCCTGGTGCGGCGGCTGGCCGGCGACGGGGCGGCCATCCTGTACCTCACCTCCGAGACCCGGGAGGCGCGGGAGCTGGCCGACCGGGTCCTGGTCATGGCCGGCGGCAGGATCGTGCGCTCGGTCGACCCGGACGCGCCCGAGGAGGAGATGATGGCGGCGGCGGGAGGGGTGCATGGCTGAGATCACCACCGAGCGGAGGCCACGGCTCCTGGACGGCGTCCGGAGGGGTGCCGTCCGGGTCGCCACCGCCGCCGGCGGCCGCGGCGGGGCGGTCGCCATCCTGCTGCTCCTGGTGCTCGGGTTCTTCATCGCCACCCCGGACTTCCTCACCGCCGACAACACCCGCAACGTGCTGCGTCAGTACTCGGTCCCGGCGATCCTGGCCGTGGGCCAGACCATCGTCATCGTCTCGGCCGGCATCGACCTGTCGGTGGCGTCCACGGCCGCGCTGTCGGGCAGCCTCATGGGGGTCGCGTTCGCCCACTGGGGCTGGCCGGAACCGCTGGCCGTGCTGCTCGGGCTGGCCGCCGGGTTCGCCGTGGGCGCGTTCAACGGCTTCGTCATCACCCGGCTCAAGGTGCCGGACTTCATCGCCACCCTCGGGACGCTGGCGGCCGTGCGCGGGGTGGCGCTGCTGGTCACCGACGGGCTGCCCGTGCCCGACTACGGCCGGGCGGGGGAGGGGCGGCGGGTGCCGGAGTCGGTTGCCACCCTCGGCGCCGACTCGGTGCTCGGCATCCCGCTGATCGTGGCCGTCGCCGCCGCCTGCGCGCTGCTCGGCTGGTTCGTGCTCTCCCGCACCAAGCTCGGCCGCGCCGCCTACGCCATCGGCGGCAACCGTGAGGCGGCCCGTGTCTCCGGCATCAGGATCGAGCGCTCCAAGTTCTGGATCTATGTGATCTCCGGGCTGCTCGCGGCCGTGGCCGGGATGATGCTGACGGGCCGGCTGGCCAGCGCCAACGCGCTGATGGCCGATGGGATGGAGCTGCAGTCGATCGCTGCGGTGGTGGTCGGCGGCACCGCCCTGTTCGGCGGCGAAGGCGGGGTCGGCGGCACCATGATCGGCATCCTGATCATCGGGGTGCTCGCCAACGGCCTCAGCATCCTCGGTGTGGCCGAGTTCTGGCAGCGGGTCGTCAACGGCCTCATCATCGTCGCCGTCGTCGCCCTCGACCAGTGGCGCCGCCGGGCGGCCACGAGGGGGTCCGGGGGGCTCAGGCCTAGCCCCCCGGTGGATGAGAGACAGGACGCATGACCGACCTGGTGCGGGTGGCGCTGATCGGGGCCGGCCGAGCCGGGCTGGTGCACGGGCGCAACTTCTCCACCGGCGTCCCCGGAGCCCGCCTGGTGGCGATCGCCGACCCGGTGGCGGAGGCGCGCCAGCGGGTCGCCGCCGAGCTGGGCTGCCGGCGGACGCTGGCCGACCCTTTGGACGCCGCCACCGACGATGGCGTGGACGCGGTCGTGGTCGCCTCGCCCACCTTCACCCACGCGGCGGTCGCGGTGGCCGCCCTCCAGGCCGGCAAGCACGTCCTCTGCGAGAAGCCGCTGGCCTCCTCGCTGGAGGAGGCAGAGCGGATCCAGGCCGCCGCCGACGGGTCGAGCGGGACCTTGATGATGGGGTTCATGCGCCGCTTCGACGCCGGCTTCGCCCGCGTCGCCGAGCGCATCGCGGCCGGCGACGTCGGCGACCCGGTGTTCGTCCGCTCGACCGGGCGCGGCCCCGGCCTGCCGCCGGAGTGGGCCAACGACCCGCGCCGCTCCGCCGGGCTCATCGCCGAGGTGAACTCCCACGACCTGGACACCGTCAGGTGGTTGTCGACCCGTGAGTTCGAGCGCGTCTACGCGGCCGGCCGGGCGGCCAAGCGTCCCGACCTGGCCGCCCGCTACCCGGGGTTCGTCGACCTGGTCGCCGTCACCTGCGAGCTCAGCGAGGGTGGACTGGCCCAGGTCGACGGGGCCTGCCCGGCCGACTACGGCTACGACGCCAGGGTCGAGGTGTACGGCACCGAGGGCGTCGTCATGGCCGGGGACCCGCGGGCGGGCACGGCGCTGCTGGTCCGGGCCGACGGCGCGGTCGCCGACCCGGTGCGGAGCTGGCGGGAGCTGTTCGCCGACGCCTACCGCGCCGAGGACGCCCACCTGGTGCGGGTGGCCCGCGGTGAGGAGGCACCCCGCGCCGGCGTCGGCGACGGCGTGGCCGCCCTGCGGGCGGCGCTGGCCGTGAACCGCTCCCTGCGCGAGGGCCAGCCGGTGCAGGTGACAGGATGAGCCGGTGAGAGCCGTGGTGGTGAGCGCCCCCGGCACGGCCGAGCTGGTCGAAGCCGCGTGCCGGCCGCCCGGCCCCGGCGAGGTCCGGGTCCGGGTGGCCGTTGCGGGCATCTGCGGCACCGATCGCCGGCTCGCCGCGAGGGGTGCCGACCCACCCCGCATCCCCGGCCACGAGGCCGCCGGCCACCTGGACGACGGCACTCCGGTCGGCATCCACCCCGACGTCGGCTGCGGCCGCTGCCCCCACTGTCTGGCCGGGCTGGAGAACCGCTGCCCGGACAAGCGGTCGGTCGGGCTGGACCGCGACGGCGGGCTGGCCGAGTGGCTCTGTGTCCCGGCCGCCCACGCCGTGCCCGTTGCCGGGCTCGACCTGCGCCTGGTGCCCCTGCTGGAGCCGCTGGCCTGCTGCCTGCACGCGCTGTCGACCCTCGGGGTCGGCCGCGGCGACACGGCGCTGGTCGTCGGCGCCGGCAGCATGGGGCTGCTGTGCATGTGGGCGCTCCAGGCCGCCGGGGCGACCGTGGCCGTGGCCCAGCGCTCCCCCGAGCGGCGGGCGCTGGCGGCCAGGCTCGGGGCCGATGTCGTCCTCGACCCCGGCCAGGACCCGCAGGCCGAGCTGGGCCGGGCGCCGTCGGTCGCCGTCGTCGCCGCCCCCGGCACCGAGCCGCTGGCCTGGGCGCTGGCCAAGGTGGCCGTCGGCGGCCGGGTGCACGCCTTCGCGAGCACGCCGGGCGGGGCGCCGGTGGACGCCAACGTCGTCCATTACCGGCATCTGACGGTCGTCGGCAGCACCGGGTCGACCGTCGGCGACTACCGGCGAGCGCGGGACCTGGCCGCGTCCGGGGAGGTGCCGCTGGCCCGGCTGCCCCGCTCGACCGTCCCGCTGGAGCGGGCGCCGGCGGTGCTGCTCGGCCGGGACGGCCACGGCGCGCTCAAGATCACCGTCGACGTGGAGGGAACGAGCCAGTGACCGACCAGGCGGCCCTCGCGCCGTTCACCACCCTGCTGGACATGGAGCTGGGCACCCTCGACCCGCAGCGCGAGGTCACCGAGCGCCGCCTCGACGACCTGCGCGGGATGTTCCTGGAGGAGCCCGAGGCCGGCGACTCGCTGGTGTACCGGGTCTATGCCATCCCGGCCCCGGCCACCGGCGCCAACCTGCTCTGCTCGACCACCGTGCTCGAGCCCGGCACGGCCGGCCGCGAGTACTACATGACCAAGGGCCACTTCCACCAGGTCCGCGACCGGGCCGAGGTCTACCTCGGCCTGGCCGGGGAGGGACGGCTGGTCATGGCCACCGAGGACGGGCGCCACGCCGTCGAGCCGATCCGCCGCGGCACCGTCTCCTACGTCCCGGGCGGCTGGGCCCACCGCAGCGTGAACGTCGGCCGGGAGCCGCTGGTGTTCTTCGCCGCGTACGTCGGCGACGCCGGCCACGACTACGGCACAGTCGAGCGCACCGGGTTCCCGGTGCTGATCGTGGCTGGCGACGACGGCCCGGAGGTCGTCGCCAACCCGCGGTACCGGAGGTAGGCGGATGCCGGTGTTCGTCGGCTGCGACCTCGGCACGATGGGGACCAAGGCGGCCGTGGTGGACCTCGAGGGCAGGCTGCTGGGCGACGCCTTCGAGGAGGTGCCGCTGCACTCCCCGCGCCCCGGGTGGGTCGAGCAGGACCTCGAGGAGATCGAGGCGTCCGCGCACCGCACCATCCGAGCCGCGCTCGCCGCCTCCGGGCGGGCCGCCGACGTCGCCGGCGTGGCCTTCTCCGGCCAGATGTCGGGCATCGGCGCCGTCGACGAGCGCTACCGCCCGGCGGTCAGGTTCGACTCCTGGCTGGACACCCGCTGCGAACCGTACATCGCGGCCATGAACGAGCACGCCGTCCGCGTGATCGAGCTGTCCGGCTGCCCCCCGACCTACTCCCACGGCCCCAAGATCCTGTGGTGGCGGGGGGAGCGGCCCAACGACTACCGGCGGGTCGCCCGCTTCGTGGTCCCCGGCGCCTTCGTCGCCGGGCGGCTCTGTGACCTGACAGCTCAGGACGCCTTCATCGACCGCACCTACCTGCATTTCTCCAACCTCTCCGACACCCGGCGGGCGGCCTGGTCCCCGGAGCTGCTGGACGCGTTCGGCGTCGAGGAGCAGGTCCTGCCGCGGATCGTCGACCCGCTCGACGTCGTCGGCGAGGTGAGCCGCGCCGGGGAGGCGGCCACCGGCCTCCCTGCCGGCACCCCGGTCGCGGCCGGCGCCGGCGACCAGACCGCGGCGTCGCTGGGCGCCGGGGTCGTGGACCCCGGGCAGGCCTTCGATTCGGCCGGCACCGCCAGCGTGTTCGCCATGTGCGTGGACTCCTTCACCCCGGACGTCACCCACCGGACTCTCATGGCGACCCACTCGGTCATCCCCGGGGTCTTCATCGCGCTGGCCTTCATCAACGGCGGCGGCCTGGCCCTGCGGTGGTTCCGCGACCAGGTGGCCGTCGAGGGGGCCGGCGACCCGGACGCGTATACGCGGCTGGACCGGCTGGCCGAGGCGGTCGAGCCGGGGTCGGGTGGGCTGCTCTGGCTGCCCCACTTCCAGGGCCGGGTCCTCCCGCCGCAGCCGGCCGTCCGCGGCGGCTGGCTGGGGCTCACCTCCGGGCACCGGCACGGCCACCTGTTCCGGGCGATCCTGGAGGGCATCGCCTACGAGTACGCCGCCTGGGCCAGGCTGGCCGGCGGGCAGCGCGGCGCCGACCTGCACGAGGCCCGGGTGCTCGGCGGCGGCGCCCGGTCCCGGCTGTGGAACCAGATCAAGGCCGACGTGCTCGGCATCGACTGGGTGCCGACCGTACGGCAGGAGTGCGGTGTGCTCGGTGACGCCCTCATCGCGGCCGTCGCCACCGGACAGGTCGCCGACCTGGCGGTCACGGCCAAGGCCTGGCAGCAGACCGCTGAGCCGATCCGCCCCGACCGGGAGCGGCACGAGCAGTACCGGGAACTGCTCGCCGTCCACCGGGAGCTGGGTGAGGGCGTCGTCGGCGTCTTCGAGCACCTGGGCAGGATGCGAGCCCGATGAACCCGGTCGCGGTCACGGCCCGCTCCTTCCGCCAGGTACCCGGCGAGCACCAGGAGCTGCTGCGTGCTGCCGGGGCGCCGGTCCGCTTCGCCGAGGCCGACCGCACACTCGACGAGGACGAACTGGTCGAGCTGGTGCGGGGCTGCTGGGGGCTGATCGTCGGGGTCGATCACGTCACCGCCGCCGTGCTCGACGCCGGCCCCCTCCGGGTGGTCGTCCGCTTCGGCAGCGGGACCGACAACGTCGACCTGGAGGCGGCACGCCGGCGCGGGGTCCGGGTCGCCGCCACCCCGGGCGCGAACGCCCGGTCGGTCGCCGAGCTGGCCATCGGGCTGCTGCTGGCCCTCGCCCGGCACCTGGTCCTCCACGACCGGGAGGTGCGGTCGGGCTCCTGGTCCCGCCACACCGGGATCGAGCTGGCCGGCCGCCGCCTTGGCGTGGTGGGCTACGGCGCCGTGGGCCGCCAGGTCGCCGCCATCGCCAGGGCCCTGGGCATGGACGTGGTTGCCACCGACCCGCTCGTCCGCGAAGCCGACGTGCCGCTGGTCGACCTGGACACGCTGCTCGCCTCCTCGGACGCGGTGAGCCTGCACGCCCCGCTCGCCGAGGACACCCAGGGCATGATCGGCGCGGCCGAGCTCGGCCGCATGCGGCCGCAGAGCCTGCTGATCAACACCTCCCGCGGCGGGCTGGTCGACGAGCAGGCGCTGGCCGAGGCGCTCGCCGGCGGCCGGATCCGCGGCGCCGCCTTCGACACCTTCGCGCGCGAGCCGCCGGAAGGCTCGCCCCTGCTGGAGCTGGACAACTTCGTCGCCAGCCCCCATGCCGGCGGCGCCACCGTGGAAGCCGTGACCAGAGCCGGCGTCGCCGCGGTACGTGAGCTGTTCGCCGGGCGTCGGGACCGCTAGCAGAGAGGAGCCACCATGCGGGTGACCACGTTCACCGACGAAGCCAACCGGACCGCCGTGCACGTCGCACCGTCGCCGGCCTGGGAGCCGTTCGACGAGTACGACGGCAAACCGTTGGAGGGCGTGCGCCTGATGGTGGTCGAGCGGCTGACCCTGGGCGAGATCCAGCTGGTGGAGATCGCCGCCGGCGGCCACTTCGCGATGCATGCCAGCTCCGACGTCGCCTTCTGCCAGGTCGTCCGGGGGCAAGGCAAGCTCGGCCTCCCGGACGGGACGGAGGTCGCGTACCAAGCGCCGGAGCTGTACGTGTTCCACCCTGGCGCCCTGCACGACTGGCACGACGTCGAGCAGACCACGCTCCTCTCGGTCTGCCTGGTTCGGTCAGGCTGACGCCGGTACCACCTCGGCAGTTGGGAGACCATCCCGAGCGGCCGAGATTGGCGCTGTTGCATCTGCTGCGAGCGAG
>CALGFH010000144.1 GCA_937881255.1 uncultured Actinomycetes bacterium | reverse complement strand
ATGGACACCTTCGTCGACTCCTCGTGGTACTTCCTGCGCTACACCGGGCTGGACCCCGACCGGCCCTTCGATCCGGAGCGGGTGGCCGGCTGGATGCCGGTGCACCAGTACACCGGGGGCATCGAGCACGCCATCCTGCACCTGCTGTACGCCCGCTTCTTCACCAAGGTGCTGTACGACCTGGGCATGGTCGGCTTCACCGAGCCGTTCACCTCGCTGCTGAACCAGGGCATGGTGGTGATGCACGGGGCGGCCATGTCGAAGTCGCGCGGCAACCTGGTCGAGCCGTCGCAGATCATCGACGAGCACGGCGCCGACGTGGCCCGCCTGACGATGCTGTTCGCCGGCCCGTTCGAGGACGACGTCGACTGGGCCGACGTGTCCCCCGAGGGCATGGCCCGCTGGGTCCAGCGGGTCTGGCGGGCCGCCCAGGCGGCCGTCGCCGAGCCCCCGGCGGGGGAGCCCGGCTGGCCCGACGACCCGGAGCTGGCCCGCCTGGCCCACCGGACCACCGCCGGGGTCACCGACGACCTCGAGCGGTTCCGCTTCAACACCGCCATCTCCAAGCTGATGGTGCTGTCCAACGGCCTGGCCGACGCCGTCCGGGCGGGCCGGGGCAGCCCCGCCCAGCGGCGCGACGCCGCCGAGCGGCTGGTCCTGCTGCTGGCCCCGCTGGCCCCGTTCGTGTCCGAGGAGCTGTGGCGGGTCCTGGGCAGCTCGGGCTCGGTCCACCAGGCGAGCTGGCCCACCTTCGACGCCGCCCTGGTCCGGGCCGAGCGGGTCACCTGCGTGGTCCAGGTCGACGGCAAGGTCCGCGACCGGATCGAGGTCGCCACCGACGCCGCCGAGGACGACCTCCGCGACCTGGCCCTGGCCTCCGAGCGGGTCCGCACCGCCCTCGGCGACCGCCCGGTGGCCCGGGTCGTGGTCGTCCCACCGAAGCTGGTCAACCTGGTCACGAGGGGCTGACCCGGGGAGAGGGACAGAGCGATAGCCCCGTTCGGGCTGGGGTGGACGGCTGGTCGCCCCTCGTCTGGTCGGGGGGTGTGGACAGCCGGTCGCTCCTCGCCGGGCTGTCGGCTACCCTCCTGGTAGGGGCCCCAACTACCGGTGGATGGGGTTGAAGGGCGCCCGCATCTACCGGTGCCTGGGGTTCAGGGCGCCCCCGCGGGCGGGGTTCAGATGCGCGGCATGGTGCTCTTGATGAGCTTGAAGTTGGCGCCGTGGCCGGGGTCGCGGTCGATCCCGGGAACGACCGTGACCTTGATCGGGGGCGGGACCGCGCCGGCGTCGCGGAGCTCGCGGGCCAGGGCGTCGCGGACCCGGGCCGGGGTGTCCGCCGGGGCCGTGTCGCGCAGGGCGACCTTCACCAGGAGCCTGGCCGGCTCGTGGACGACCTGGTACTGGCGGACCTCGAGCAGCTCGGAGAACGGCGCCCGCAGCCGGAACGGGTGGACCGCGACCCGCCGCCACCGGCCGCCGGCAGGGTGACGACGTCGTCGCTGCGCCCGTCGACCGCCCGTGCCGGGTCGCGCCTTGATCAGGCCCATCGCGTAGGCCAGGAACATCTCCTCGAGCTGGTCCACCGCCCCTGGCTCGTCGGCCAGCAGCGCCTCCAGCCCCAGGCCACGGCTGATGGCATTAGGTCCCGTGGACGACCTCGCGGGCCGGCAGCTTGAACTCCACCCCCCAGCGGCTCGCCCACTCCGCGACCAGCCCGCCGACCGTGTCGAGCAGCCGCTCGTGCTGCTCGGCGACCTTCCGGCGCAGCTCGGGCCGGCGCGACGCATGGGTCCAGAACTCCCCGTACACGCCCGTCCACCCCGGGTGCTCCCGGGCGTACTGGGCCATCTCCCGGGCGCTGGCCCGCAGCCCCTCCTCGATCGAGGGGGCGTCCAGCATCAGCGCGCTGCGCAACGGGAACCGCCGCTGCGCCTCGGCGTCCAGCACGGCCAGGAACAGGTCCTCCTTGCCCTTGAAGTTCGAGTACACCGCCCCGGTCGTGTACCCGGCCTCCTCCGCGATCTCATCCAGCGACGCCCCGTGGAACCCTCGCCGCAGGAACACCCGCAACGCGGCGTCGAGCAGCTGGGCGCGGGTACCACCGTTACCCCGTGTCAAGAGCGTGACCAAGCGGTGGGGGGTGTGGACAGCCCGAACCAGGCGGCGATCGAGGGAGCTAGGTTCATCGGCGGCGACGCCAACCAGAAAGGAGTGCCATGTCGCAGCCGCCGCCGTTCGTCCTGCCCCCCGACGGGCTCGGTCCCCGGGTGCGCGCGATGCTCGCCGGTGCCGGGCGCCAGCGGGTCGCGGTCGCCCTGCTCGCCCTGGCTGCGCTGGTCGGCGGTGGGCTCGTCTGGGCCCGGGCCGCCCCGCGCCTGGCCGGGCCGACGGCCGGCCGGGAAGCGGTCGCCCCAGCGGACCAGACCCTGCCCAGGGCCGCGCCCGACACCTCGGCCACGCCCGCGTCCTCCGGCCAGGTGGCCGTCCATGTGGCCGGCCGGGTCCGCCGCCCCGGCCTGGTCCGCCTGCCCGCCGGCAGTCGCGTCCACGACGCCATCCGAGCCGCCGGCGGCGTGACCGCCGGTGCCGACCTGAACGCGGTCAACCTCGCCCGCAAGCTCACCGACGGCGAACAGATCCGGGTCCCCGCCCCCGGCGATCCCGCACCCCCGCCCGACGCCACCACCACCCCAGGCAGCCTCGGCGGCACCCCATCCGCCCCCCTCGACCTCAACACCGCCACCCCTGAGCAGCTCGACACCCTCCCCGGCGTCGGCGAGGTCACCGCCAACCGCATCGTCACCTACCGCTCCGCCCACCCCTTCACCACCGTCGACGAGCTCCTCGAGGTCCCAGGCATCGGCCAACGCCGCTTCGAGCAGCTCAAAGACCTGGTCACGGTCACATGACCGCCGCCCCGCCCCCATCGCCGGGGCGCCCCCGGCTGGGCCCATCGCCTTCCCCATCCGGCCCGCCACCGGCTCCGCTGGGCCGATCCGCTCCTCCGACCCACCCAACGGGCGAGCTGGGTCCCTGGCCCAAGGCGTTCCCGGGCGTCGGCGGAACGGCCGGGCCTCCTGCCCGTGATGGCAACGCCGACCCTGACGTGGATGGCGTGGCGCTGGCGGCGGCCACCGCGACCGGCGTGCTCCTCGGCACCCGGTTCGCGGTGGCGGCAGTCTGGGTCGTCGCGGCCGCCTGCCTGGCCGTGGCCTGCCTGGGAGCGGGCACGGTCGCGCGGCTCCGGGACGACGGCGGCAGCAGTGCCTTGGTCGGCGTGCTGGTGGTCGGCACCCTGCTGGCCTCCGGCGGGGCGGCCGCCGCGGTCCGGGCCACCGCGGTCCGAGGCGGCATCCTCCTCGGCTGGGTCGGGCATCCGGCGAGAGTCGAGGTCACCGGAGCCGTCGCCGAGGAACCGCGTCGCCTCCGCTACGGCGGCCTCTGGGTCGTGCTCACCGTCGACCAGATCCAGCGTGACGGCCGGACCGACCGGACCCGCGAGCGCGCCGGCATGATCCTGCCCCGCGGCCGGTTCCCCCCTCCACGAGCCTCAGCCGGTCCTCCCGGCGGGGTCGGGGGCGACCGTCCGGCCCTGCCCGGCCCGGCGTCCGCCCCCGACCCTGGCGGGATGGAGGAGCGGCTGGCGGTCGGGGACCGGTTGCGGGTCCGGGCGTCGGTGGGGGAGGCCCGGTGGAGCGATGCGCTGGGCCGGCAGCCGCCGGTCGTGCTGCGGAATCCCGTCGTCCAGGAGCGGGCGCCGCCGGGCGGCGCGGTGCTGCGGGTCAGCGAGCGGGTGCGGGACGCGGCCCGGAGGCGGGCGCTGGAGCGCCTGGCCCCGGAGCGAGCCGGGCTGCTGGTCGGCATGGCGCTCGGTGACACCTCGCTGCTCCCACAGGAGCTGGAACGCGACTTCCGGGCGGCCGGGCTGACCCACCTCATGGCGGTCAGTGGCGCCAACCTGGCCGTGGTCCTCGCCGCCGGGCTGTGGCTGGCCGGAGTCGGCGGCGCCGGCCGCCGGGCCCTGGCCGTGGTCGGGATCGTCCTGGTGGTGCTGCTGGTCGTCGTCACCCGGTGGGAGCCGAGCGTGCTCCGGGCCGGGGTGATGGCCGGCCTGGTGCTGCTCGGCGTGGCCAGCGGCCGAGGCCCGGGCGGTCGCCGCGCCCTGTGCCTGGCCGTGGTCGTGCTGCTGCTGGCCGACCCGGGCCTCGCCGGGGCCCTGGGGTTCCAGCTCTCGGTGGCGGCCACCGCCGGCGTGCTCTGGCTCGGCCCGGCCACGGCGCGGGCGCTGCCCGACCGGATCCCCGAACGCGTCAGGAAGGGTGTGGGCATGACCCTCGGGGCCCAGGCGGCCGCCGCCATGCCCGTGCTCGCCCTGGTCTTCGGCTCCGTCTCGCTGGCCGGGCTGCCGGCCAACCTGCTCGGCCTGCCCCTCGCGGGCGGCCCGATGCTCCTTGGGGTGGTCGCCGCCGCCACCGCGCCGGTCGCGCCCTGGGTCGCGAACCTCGCCTGCCGCCTGGCCGACCCGTTCCTCATCGCCCTGATCGCGGTTGCCCGCTGGGCCGCGGGACTTCCCGGCGGTTCGGTCACCCTCGCCGGGCCGGCCCGGGCCGTGCCGGCGGCGGTCGTCGGCCTCGGGCTGCTGGCGGTCGCGCGGCGACGGTCTCCGCCATACTTGCCTCGCTTCGCCAGGCCGCCAACCGGCATCGAGAGGACGGTCCAGGGTCGAGATGGTCAGCGCCGACGAGCTCCGCCAGGTGATGCGGTCGCTGCCGGAGGCGGAGGAGCGGGAGACCTGGGGTCACCCGACCTTCCGGGTCCGGGACAAGATGTTCGCCACCATGTCCGATGACGGGCGGCAGGCCACCGTCAAGGCGACCAAGGAGGAGCAGGCCGCCCTGGTCGCCGCCGCCCCGGAGACCTTCGGGATCCCGGCCTACGTCGGCCGCCATGGCTGGGTCAGCATCCAGCTGGCGACCGTCGACCCGACCGAGCTCCGCGAGCTCGTGGTCGAGGCATGGCGCCAGACCGCCCCCAGGCGCCTGGTCACGGCCTACGACGCGGGGCCCGG
>CALGFH010000143.1 GCA_937881255.1 uncultured Actinomycetes bacterium | reverse complement strand
GAGATCGCCCGGTGGGTGCACCAGGAGCACGGCGTCGGTGGCTGGTGGGCGCAGGGGGTCACGGTCGCCTACGAGCAGGCGCGCGGCCTGCGGGCTCCTGGTCAGCGTCGTGGCGGCCACTTCGAGGTGAGCGCCTCCAAGACGGTCGCCGTGCCGGTCGAGCGCCTGTACGAGGCCTTCGCCGACCCGGCCCTGCGCGGGCGCTGGCTGCCAGGGGCCGCCTTCGAGGTGCGCACCACCATCCCCGCAAAGTCGATCCGGGCCAACTGGGAGGACGGCTCGACCCGCCTGGTCATCCTCTTCACCGCCCGCGGCGAGTCCAAGAGCCAGGTCGCCCTCGTCCACGAGCGCCTCCCCGACGCCGCCACCGCCGAGCAGCTCAAGCCCTGGTGGCGCGAGCGGGTGGCCGCCCTCAAGCGGCTCCTGGAGACCTGAGCGGCACCAGCGCGGCCAGGGCGAAGGCGGTGGCCGGGATGTCGACGTAATAGAACATGAAGCTGCGGTGGAAGAAGAGCACCCCCAGCAGCACCAGGCCGGAGACCCCGAGCAGCGTCCGCAGGCTCGGCCGGGACCACACCCACCAGGCGCCGAGCGCCAGCACAACGGCAGCCGGCACGGCGGTCGCCCAGACCGGTGACGGGCCGAACGGGTCGGTCAGGAACCCGGCCCGCAGCAGCTGCGCCGGCAGCCCGTGGCCGGCGATCGGGTAGGCGTCGAGGACCAGGCCGAGGTGGTAGGCGACGGCGTCGGTGAGGAAGTCGACGGGGTGCCAGAGCAGGAACGGGACCGCCGCCACCAGGGCAGGGGCCACGGTGGCGGCGACCGCCCGCCAGGCGCGGCCACGGTCGAGGCGGCCGCGCCTGACCTCGGCGGCCAGCCAGACGCCGAACAGCACCACCATCGGCGCGATCAGCAGCTTGACCGCCAGCGCGCCCCCGAGGGCGAGCCCGGCCACGACCACCCGGCGGCGGGTCAGGGCGACCGCGGCCACGGCCATCCCGGCCACCAGCAGGATGTCGTTCACCCCCTGCCACAGGTAGGGGAGCAGCAGCGGGTTGAGGCAGACGGCCAGGGCCACGCCCAGGTGCCCGCGCTCGCGCAGGCTCCAGGCACCCAGCCACAGCCCAAGGGCCAGGTAGACCAGCAGGTAGAGCACGCGCGGGTCGGCGTCGCGGCCGACCGCCCGCAGCGGGACCTCGACCGCGGCCAGCAGCCCCAGCGACCCCGGCCAGTACGGGTAGTGGTCGGCCAGCGGGTTGGCCGCCGGCCGCCCCTCGACGTCGATCCGCCACCCGGCCAGGACCTCGGCGTACGACGCCTGGTAGGGGTCGCGGCCCTCGAGCAGGACCCGGACCGCCTCGTCGCTGGCCAGCACGCCGCCGTCGTGGGCCAGGTGCACGTTGCCGCGCTCGGTCGCCTCCATGTACCTGGCCGCCGGGACCACCCCGAGCAGCACCAGCATCAGGGCGAGGCAGGCCAGCCGCAGCCCCCACCTGGCCGGCCAGCGGACCAGCACCAGCCCGTGGGCCCCGACCACCCCGGCCAGCAGCGCCACCGGCACGGCCAGCCGCCCGTTCAGCCGCCCCCCGGCCAGCGCGGTCGTGCACACCATGAACTCCACCAGCCGCGCGTCGGGCAGGACCCGCGAGCGGGTCCCGGCCCCGGTCGCCGCGCTGGTGGAGGTCACGTCACCGGTCTGCCCCGGGCGTGACCCCGAGGTCGTTGAGCTGGCTGGTGAGCCACTTGGCGATGTCGTTCTCCTCGACCACCCTGGCCGCGGCCTCGCGGCGGGCCCGGCGGAGGCCGGGGTCCATGGTCAGGGCCTCATACAGGGCGTCGGCCTGCTGCTGGACGTCGAACGGGTGCAGGGTGACCGCGAACGCGCCCAGCTCCTGGTGGGCGCCGGTGTTCTCGGACAGGGCGAGGACGCTGGCCCGGCGGTTCACCACCACCGCTTCCTTGGCGACCAGGTTCATGCCGTCGGCCAGGGCGTTGACCATGAGCACGTCGCAGACGGTGTAGGCGGCCACGGCCAGGTCCAGGTCGGCGGCCAGGCGGAGGTCGACCGGCTGGTAGCCCTCGCCGCCGTGGGCGGCGTTGACCCTGGCCACGGTGGCGCCGATCTCGGCCAGGTAGTCGGCGTACTCGGGCACGTCCTGGCGGCTCGGCTGGAGCAGGGCCAGGAAGCTGACCCGGCCGGCCAGCTCGGGATGGTCCTCCAGCATGGTCGCGAAGGCCAGGAAGCCCCGGACGATGTTCTTGGACGGGTCGGTGCGGTCGACCCGCAGGATCAGCTGGCGGTCCTGGCCGCAGAACTCCTCCCGCAGGGCCTCGGCGTGCCCGGTCACCGCGTCGCTGGCGGCCAGCTCGCGCATGGCCTCGACGTCGATCGAGATCGGGTAGTGGCGGGCCGCCACCTCCCGGTCGCCGACCTGCACCGTCATCGCCTCCAGGTCGACCGGCAGGCCGAGCAGCTCCTGGGCGCAGAGCAGGAAGTTCCGCGCGAACCCCTCGGTGTGGAAGGCGACCACGTCGTTGCCGAGCAGCCCGGTGAGGAGCTGCTCGCGCCAGGCCGGGGGCAGTACCCGCCAGGCGTCCGGGCCCGGCCAGGGGATGTGCAGGAAGAACGAGAGCAGCGCCTCCGGGCAGCGCTCCCGGACCGCCTGGCCGACCAGGTAGAAGTGGTAGTCGTGGAGCATCACCAGGGCGCGGCCGCCGCGGGCCTTGACCTCCTCGATGACCGCGTCGGCGAACAGCCGGTTGACGGCCACATAGCCGTCCTCGTAGGCGGCGTGCTCGCGCTTGGTCAGGACGGGGGCCAGGGCGAGGCCGTACATGCCGTGCTGAAGGAACCAGAGCAGCGGGTTGGCGATCACCGTGTAGAAGTCGTCGTGGGCCTGGGGCTCGACCTCGACCAGGCGCAGGCGCACGGTGGGCGTCCCCTCGGCGGTGCCGTCGCCGTCGGCGTCGAGCAGCCGGGCTTCGGGCTCGAGGGCGACCTGGACCGCCTTCCCCTCGCGCTCGGCGGCCACGGCGACGTCCTCCTCGGAGTCGGCGGCGCACACCCAGACGGCGTCGGGCAGGTCCGACACCAGCCCGGTGAGCGCCGTGACCAGCCCGCCGGCGCCGCGGCTGGCCGTGCGGTCCCCCGACTCGTCGCGCTCGAACGACACCGGCCCCCGGTGCGACAGCAGCACCACCGGCAGCTCCGACCGCGTTCCCGGGGTCGTCATGAGGCGGTGTCGGCGTTGGCCTTGGCCGCCATCAGGAGCAGGCCGCCGTCGACCACGAAGGAGGCCCCGGTCGCGTAGCTGGCCTCCTCCGAGGCCAGCCAGGCGACGGCGGCGGCGATCTCGCGGGCGTGGCCCGGCCGGCCCAGCGGGATGCCGGGCCGCTCGACGGTGCGGGGGTCGGTGTCCTCGTTGCCGGTCATGGCGGTGGCGATCTCGCCCGGCGCGACCGAGTTCACCGTGATGCCGTGGCCGGCCAGCTCCAGCGCCATCACCTTGGTGAGCAGGCCGAGGCCGCCCTTGGCGGCGCAGTAGGCGGCCGCGCCCTCCAGCGGCACGTGCTCGTGGACCGAGGTGACGTTGACGATCCTGCCCCCCCGCCCGGCGGCCACCATCCGCCTGGCCGCGGCCTGGGCGCAGACGAACGCGCCCGTCAGGTCGGTGTCCACCACCCGCTGCCAGTCCTCCAGGGTCTGGTCCAGGAACGGGGTCGCGATCCCGGTGCCGGCGTTGTTGACCAGCACGTCGAGGCCGCCGAGCTCGGCGGCGAGCCCGTCAACGACCCCGGCCGCCTCGTCCAGGCGGGTCAGGTCGAGGCGGGCCACGGCCGCCTTGCCGCCGGCGGCCCGGACGGCGGCCGCGGTCTCGGAGGCCCCGTCCTCGTCCTGGTGCCAGGTCACCCCGACGTCGCAGCCGGCCTCGGCCAGGGCGATCGCCGCCGCCTCGCCGATGCCGGAGTCGGACCCGGTCACGATCGCCACCCTGCCCACTCGCGCTCCTCTCATGTCATCACCGGTCATGTCATCACCGGCTGCTGGGACGGATACCACGCGCTCCGGCGCCACAGCCACCAGGTGACGCCGCCGATCGGGATCGGCAGGACGAAGGTGAGGACGCGGAAGACCAGCACGGCCGCGACGACCTCGGCCTCCTGGCCGCCGGCCAGGACCAGGGCCCCGGCCAGGCCGAGCTCGACCACGCCGAGCCCGCCCGGGGTCACCGGGAAGGCCGACAGCAGCCGGACCAGCGCGAACGCGGCCAGCGCCTCGACCCAGCTCACCTCCGAGCCGGACACCCCGACGTGGCGCAGGGCCAGCACCAGCACCAGGAACAGCGACAGGTGGCTGACCAGGGTGGTGGCCGTCAGCCAGTGCCAGCGGCCGCGCAGCAGGGTGATCGCCTGGGCGCGGAAGGCCACCGCGCCGCGTTCCCAGTCCGGCCGGCCGGGCCGGCGCACGACCCGCCGGAGGGCCGCGGCCGCGCCGGCCAGGGCCCGGCCCAGCCTGGCCGCCCGCCGTTCGCCCGACAGGCCGAAGGCGAACGCGGCCAGGGCGACCACGAACACCACCAGCCCGACCACCGCCACCGGGCCCAGCGCGCCGGTGGCGTCGCCTTCGGCGACCAGCAGGCCGAGGGCCACGATCGGCATGCCGAGCTTCATGAAGTTGTTCCACACCCCCTGGACCAGCAGCGACAGGGTGATCGGGCCGCCCCCGAACCCGTAGGAGGTGTAGAAGCGGTAGGTCACCCCGAGCCCGACCGCCTGGCCGGCCGGGAGCAGGCTCCCGACCGCGGTCGAGGCGTGGCTCTCCAGGGCGGCCTGCCTGGGGCTGAGCCCGGGCATGGCGACCAGCTGCGGCAGCAGGTAGGAGACCAGGTTCCAGATCGCGGCCAGGAGCAGCGTGGCCAGCTCCAGCCAGGTCATCGCCCGCAGGGTCGCCCAGACCTGGCTGACGTCGACCAGGTTGGGCAGCACCCCAAGGTAGATGGCGGCGACGACCACGACCGCCAGCAACCCCCGCAGCACCAGCCGCCGCCGGCTCGGCCGGCCCCCGGCCGCCGGCTCCTCGGACTGGCCCACCTGCTCCTCCTCACCATGCCCGTGACGTGCCAGGCATCGTGCCACGACCGCGGGCGATCGGGCGGCGGGCCACCATATCGGCTGCTTGCCGCGAAACCGGGCGACGGGGGAGACTTGCGCGATGGTGGGCAGGCTCAGGGCGTACATGGCCGTCGTCTCGGCGATCGGCTTCGTGGTGCTCGCTCTGCTCGCGGTGAGCGTTGACCTCGACCGGATACGCGACAGCCTGCCCGCCGGGGCCATGCTGGCGCTGGTCGTGCTGGTCGCCCCCTTCCTGTCGATCCCGCTCAGCCGGGACGGGCGCGGCCCCAGCCTCCACGTGGACACGCCGTTCGTGTTCGCCCTGGTCCTGGCCGCCGGGGCCGGCGCGGCCGCGCTGGTGATGGCCGCCTCCGGCCTGCTCTACGACCTGGCCCACCGCAAGCCGTTCTCCAAGGTCGCCTTCAACAACGGCATCCACATCATCGGCCTGGCCGCCGGGGCGCTGGTCTGGACGACCCTGGCCGGCGGCCAGGTCACCGGCAGCTCGGCCCTGCCGGCCATCCTGACCGGGACGGCCGTGTTCGTGGCCGTCAAGATGGCCCTGTTCGGCGTGTACCTGACCCTGGACGAGTCCGTCCGGCCGGTGGTCAGCCCGTCCCGGTTCCTGCGCCATGTGCTGCTGGTCATCGTCATGGCCCAGGTCGGCGTGCTGGTGCTGGTGCTGGCGGCCGAGCGCCCGGCCCTGCTGCTGCTCGCCCTCGGCCCGATGCTCGCCGCCTACCTGCTGCTGCGCAGCGAGAGCAGGGCGGTGCTGGCCCGCCAGGACGCCGAGGCGACGGCCAGGCGGGAGGCCGAGCTGCGGGCCCAGGAGCAGGAGGTGGCCCGCAAGCTCAAGGAGACCGACCAGATGAAGGACGACCTCCTGGCGATGGTCTCCCACGAGCTCCGCACCCCCCTGACCACGGTGGTCGGGGCGTTGCGGCTGCTCTCGGAGCGCCCGGGCCTCAACCCCGGTGAGCGCCAGGAGATGCTGGAGATGGCCGACCGCCAGGCGCGCCGCCTGCGGGTGCTGATCGAGCAGCTCCTGCTGGCCGCCCAGTCCGACAACGGCCGGGCCACCTTCCTGTCGGCCGCGTCCGAGCGGGTCGAGGTCGACGCCGCCGAGCTGCTGGCCGAGGCGGCCACCGAGGCCGAGGCCGGGCCCTGCGGCGACCGGGTGCGGGTGCGCTGCGAGCAGCAGCTGCCGGTGCGCCTGGCTCCCGACCCGGTCCTGCAGATCGTGGGCAACCTGGTCGACAACGCCTGCAAGTACGCGCCCGAGGACAGCCTGGTCCTGCTGGTCGGCGAGCGCGACGGGGCCGAGGCGGTGCTGGCCGTCGAGGACGAGGGCGGCGGGGTCCCGCCCTCCGAGCGCGAGCGGATCTTCGAGCGCTTCACCCGCCTGGAGCCCGGCCGCGGCCTCGGCCTCGGGCTCTACATCGCCCGCCAGCTGGCCCGGGCCCAGGGCGGCGACCTGGTCGCCACCGACGCCCGCACCACCACCGGGGCCCGGTTCGAGCTCCGCCTCCC
>CALGFH010000142.1 GCA_937881255.1 uncultured Actinomycetes bacterium | reverse complement strand
GGTGCTGGGGGAGCGGGTCGAGGGCGCCAGGGTGCTCGACCTGTTCGCCGGGACGGGGGCGCTGGGGATCGAGGCGGTGTCGCGGGGGGCGGCCTCGGCGGTGCTGGTCGAGCAGGCGGCGCCGGCGGTGGCGGTCATCCGGGCCAACCTGGACGCCCTCGACCTCAACGACACGGTCAGGGTTCGGCGGACCCGGGCCGAGACCTACCTCCGGACCCAGCGCGACGGGCCCTTCGACCTGGCCCTGCTCGACCCGCCCTATGCGGCGCCGGTCGGGCTGGTCGCCGGCCTGCTCGGCCGCCTGGCCCGCACCGCCCTGGCCCCGGGGGCGGTGGTGGTGGTGGAGGCGGCCGCCCGCGCCGAGGCCCCGCCCTGGCCGCCCGGCCTGGTCCCGGACCCGCCCCGCCGCTACGGCGACACCGCCCTGCACCTGGCCACCCACCAGCACGAGGGATGACCGCGAGCGGGTACCCTTGAGCTCGCGCCCCGACCCCCAGCCAGGAGACGCCGACCCGTGCGGACCGCTTGCTGCCCCGGCACCTACGACCCGGTCACCAACGGCCACCTCGACATCGTGGCCCGGGCCAGCAAGTGCTTCGACCGGGTGATCGTGGCCGTGCTCATCAACCCGGCCAAGCAGCCCATGTTCACCCTCGAGGAGCGGCTGGCCATGCTCAAGGAGGCCACCGTCGGGATGGCCTCGGTCGAGATCGACGCCTTCTCCGGCCTGCTGGTCGACTACGCCAGGCGCCGGGAGGTCACCGCCATCGTCAAGGGCCTGCGGGCCGTCTCCGACTTCGACTACGAGCTCCAGATGGCCCAGATGAACTACCGCCTGGCCGGGGTCGACACCATGTTCATGACCACCAACCCGACCTGGTCGTACCTGAGCTCCAGCCTGGTCAAGGACGTGGCCCGCCACGGCGGCGACGTCACCGGCCTGGTGCCCGACTTCGTGGTGACCAGGCTGCGCGAACGCACCGCCCAGCCCCCGGCCTGACCCGCGCCGCCCGTCCGCTTTCTGCTACCCTGATGCGCTGCGGTGGCTCCCCGCCGTCTGCTTTTGTGTGCCCGTCACACACCCCGCGCGGCACCTCTCGAGATCGTCATTTCTATGAGCAAGCACGTCACAGCACCGGCACTCGCGGTCGACGTCCGCGAGCTGCTCCAGAAGCCCGGAGCGCACAAGCACGTGGTGGTGCGCGCGCCCCTCGACGACCTGGCCACCCCGGTCGCCTGGGTGCCCGGCGACCGGCCCGTCACCGTCGACGCCGAGATCGAGAGCGTGGTCGAGGGCCTGCTGGTCACCGGCACGGTCCGGGCCACCGCGGTGGTCCGCTGCGCCCGCTGCCTGCGCGAGTTCGACCAGGAGCTGGAGGTCGAGGTCCGCGAGCTGTTCTCGCTCGAGCGGAGCCCGGCCGATGACGAGGACGAGGGCTACGCCGTGCTGCCCGACGACCGGCTCCCGCTCGACACCATGGCCAGGGACGCCCTGGTCCTCGGCTTCCCGGCCGCCCCGCTGCATGACCCCGACTGCCAAGGGCTCTGCCCGGTGTGCGGCGCCGACCGCAACACAGGAGACTGCGGGCACGGCGGGCCCGAGACCATCGACCCGCGCTGGGCCGGCCTGGCCGGCCTGCGCACAACTCTTCAGGAGGAAGACGATGCCCGTCCCCAAGCGTAAGACGCCGCGGGCCAAGACCCGGCACCGCCGGTCCCACTGGAAGTCGGTGGCCCCGACGTACGCGTCCTGTCCCCAGTGCCGGCAGGCCAAGCTGCCGCACACCGTCTGCCAGAACTGCGGGTACTACGGTGGGCGTCAGGTCGTTGAGGTCGAGTAAGCGACAGCCGATCGAGAAGGCCCTCGGGATCCGCTTCGGCGGTGAGGAGCTGTACGTCTGGGCCTTCACGCACCGGTCGTTCGCTTACGAGAACGGCGGCCTGCCCACCAACGAGCGGCTCGAGTTCCTCGGCGACGCCGTCCTCGGCCTGGTCGTGACCGACATCATCTACCGCGCCTTCCCGGACCTTCCCGAGGGCCAGCTGGCCAAGCTGCGGGCGGCCACGGTGAACATGAACGTGCTGGCCGAGGTGGCCCGCGAGCTCGGCGTGGGCGACGCCGTCCGCCTGGGCCGGGGCGAGGAGCTGTCGGGCGGGCGCGACAAGTCCTCCATCCTGGCCGACACCCTCGAGGCCGTGCTCGGGGCCGTCTACCTGGACAAGGGCCTGTCGCGGGCCGCCGCCCTGGTGCGCCGGCTGTTCGAGCACCGGGTGATGGAGGCGGCCGGTCGCGGGGCCGCCCTCGACTACAAGACCTCGCTCCAGGAGCTGGCCGCCTCCAGCCTGGGCGGGATGCCCTCCTACGCCATCGAGGAGGAGGGCCCCGACCACGCCAAGCGCTTCACGGCCACCGTGTCGGTGGCCGGCACCGCCTACGGCAGCGGCAAGGGCCGCTCCAAGAAGGAGGCCGAGCAGCACGCGGCCCGGGAGGCGTTCGAGTCGCTGGCCGCCGACCGCATGGTCACCGGCACCGGCGACGCCGGCCAGATCGAGGTCGTGCCGGCTGAGCCGCCCGCGCCGCCGGCGGGGGAGTAGTGCCCGAGCTCCCGGAGCTCGACGTCCTGGCCGAGAACCTGGCGGCCCGGCTGGCCGGGGCCAGGGTGGCGGCCGTCCGGGTGGTCTCGGTGGCCGCCCTCAAGACCTTCGACCCGCCGATCGACTCCCTGGCCGGCCTGGCCATCACCGGGGCCGGCCGCCGGGCCAAGTACGTCTGGCTCGAGCTGGGCGAGCTGTTCCTGGTCATGCACCTGTCGCTGGGCGGCCGCCTGGCCCTCGGGCCCAAGCCGGCCTCGCGCAAGGTGGCCGTGCTCACCGTCGAGCTGGACGACGGCCGGGTCCTGTCCATGACCGAGGGCGGCACCCAGCGCCGGGCCGCGGTCTGGCTGGTCGACGACGTCGAGAAGGTCCCGCCCCTGGCCGGCCTCGGCCCCGAGCCGCTCGACCCCGGCTTCACCACCGCCCGCCTGGCCGCCATCCTGGCCGAGGGCGGCCACACCCTCAAGGGCATGCTCACCGACCAGCGGGCCATGGCCGGGGTCGGCAACGCCTGGTCCGACGACGTCCTCCACCGGGCCCGGATGTCGCCCTTCGCCCGCCCCGAGCGCCTCGACCAGGCCGAGGTCGAGCGCCTCCACGCCGCCCTGGTCGGGGTCCTCACCGAGGCCAGGGCGGCCCTCGCCCAGCAGGTGGGCGACGAGGTCGTGATCCCCAAGGCGTCGGAGCGGCTGTTCGCCGTCCACGCCCGCGCCGGCGCCGCCTGCTTCGTCTGCGGCGACACCATCCGCTCGGTCTGGATGGGCGACCGCGAGACCTCCTACTGCCCGACCTGCCAGACCGGCGGCCGCATCCTGGCCGACCGCCGCCGCTCCCGCTTCCTCCGCTAGAATGCCCCACGACCGGCCCGGGGGGAGCTCGGGCGAGGCGAGGCGGCCCGCCGGAGGATCCCTGTGCCCGAGTTGCCGGAGGTCGAGACCCTCCGCCAGGATCTCGACAAGGAGGTCGGCGGCCGGAAGGTCAAGGCGGTCGAGGTGCGGGCGGCCAAGGTGGTGCGCCGCCACCGCAACCGCAAGGAGTTCTCCGACCGGCTCCTCGGCCGCAAGCTCGGCACCGCCGCCCGCCTCGGGAACCTGCTCCTCATCGGCCTGGACGGCGGCCCGGAGACGGCCGCCCTGGTGATCGACCTCGGCCCCGGCGGACGGCTGCTCAAGCAGCGCAGCGCCGCCCCGGTGGACCGCCAGACCGACGCCGTGCTCAGCTTCTCGGTCGGCGGCGACCTGCGGGCGCTGGACCTCGGCGACCAGGGCGAGCTGTTCCTGGCCGGCCAGGAGGAGCTGGAGGAGCTGGCCGAGCGCTGGCGCGCCGCCATCGACCCGCTGGCCGACGCCCTGGCCTGGCAGGCCCTGGGGGCCCGGCTGGGAGCCAGGCAGGAGAAGCTGCGGGCCCTGCTGATGGACCCGGCCTTCGTGGCCGGCATCGGCCCGGTCTATGCCGACGAGATCCTCTGGTCGGGCGGGCTGCGCTGGGACCGGGACTCCGACAGCCTCACCGCCCAGGAGGTGCGGCGCCTCCACCGGGCCATCCAGGAGGTGGTCCAGGAGGCCGTCCGCCTGCGCGGCGTCTCGGTGGGGGACACCCCCTGGCTGGACCTGCACGGCGGCAAGGGCGAGTTCGAGCCCCAGCTGAGCGTCTACCAGCGCGACGGCCAGCCGTGCCGGCGTTGCCGCACCCCCCTGGTCCTCGAGCGCCTCCAACGCGGGCAGACCACGTACTATTGCCCCAAATGTCAGAGCTGAAAGCCCGCTCGCCAGCTGTCGCTGTCAGAGCTGAAGGCCCGCTCGCCAGCTGTCGCCGCCATCGCCGCCCTGCTCGGCCTGGTCCTGGCGCTGGCCGGCTGCGGCGGCGCCGAGCCGGCCGCGCCGCCCCCGCTCGACCCCTCGGCCGGGCCGGCCGCCCCCACCACCACGGTGACCCCGCGGGCGGGCAGGTTCCAGCTCGGCAACGCCCCCGCCTATGTCGCCCTGGCCACCAAGGACGTGACCGTGCGGTCCCGGCCCGGCGGCAAGAGCGACATCGTGGCCGTGTTCCCGGAGGAGCTGCCCTGGGGGAGCCCGACGCCGTTCCTGATCGACGAGGCCCGGCGCTCCGCGACCGGGGACACCTGGCTCAAGGTCCTGCTGCCGCGGCGGCCCAACGGCTCAAGCGGCTGGGTCCAGCGCGACCAGGTCCGGATCAAGCCGGTCACCCACGAGGTCGTGGTCGACCTCTCGTCGCGCACGGCCAGCCTGCTCCGCAGCCGCCGCAAGATCCGCTCCTTCCGGGTCGGGGTCGGGACCGCGGGCACGCCCACCCCCACCGGGCGGTTCTACGTGACCGTGAAGCTCAGGCCGCCGCAGATCTCGGCCGCCGCCTACGGCGCCTGGGCGCTCGGCCTCTCCGGCTACTCCGAGGTCCACCAGACCTTCGGGACCGGCGACGGCCAGATCGCCCTCCACGGCACCTACCAGCCGTGGAAACTGGGCCGGCCGGTGTCCAACGGCTGCGTCCGCATGGACAACGAGACCATCAGCCTGCTGGCCGAGAAGCTGCCCCTCGGCACCCCGGTCACCATCCAGGCATGACCGGCTCGGAGATGCGGCTGCAGGCCGTGATCAAGGGCGAGGTCCAGGGGGTGGGCTTCCGCTGGGCGGTGCAGTCCCAGGCCGGCAGGCTCGGGCTCACCGGGTACGCCGAGAACCTGCCCGACGGGTCGGTCCGGGTCGAGGCCGAGGGCCCGCCCGACCGGCTCGACCAGCTCGAGGCCTTCCTGCACCGGGGCCCGCGCTGGGCCGAGGTCGCGTCCCTGGACAGCCAGCGGGGCCCCGCCACCGGCGAGTTCCACCAGTTCGAAGCGCGCTAGCCCGTTGGCGGTTTCGTCTCGATGGGCTCGCTTGGCGCCTCCATACGGACGTGTTATAGTCCGCTTGTGAAATCAGGTCTCTGGGACCGCCCAGACGCGGTGCGTGATCAGCCCGACTCCATCGGGCAGGGTCACGCACACGTTTTGGGTCTTCCTCTCCCAGGGTACAAACCGTAGGCAGTCGTCGGCCGTTCCGCACGGCGCTGGACGACCCTTGTGGCGCGCCAGCCCAGCGGACAAGAGCGCAGCGGTAACCCCGAAGCCGCTGCAGTGGGAGGAGCTTCCCGGATGTCGAAGGCGCTCATGGGCTACGTAGGTCAGCCGCCCGCATACATGATCCTGCGGGAACTGAATGCCCTCAAAGCGCGTGTCGCCGAGCTCGAGCGGCACCTCGCGGTAGCGGAGCAGGAGCTCGCCCTTCGCGAGGTCGAGGGTTTCCGGCCCTCGACCACCAAGGAAGCAGCCCTGGCCTAGCCAGGGTTTCGTCAACTTCGGGGCCCCCGCCGGGGGCCCCGATCCATTTGCCCTGACCAATCCGACGTCCCCGGGATCGTCGGATGCCCGTGCTAGCATCACCGCGCCTGATGTTCCTCAAGTCACTGACCCTGCGCGGGTTCAAGTCGTTCGCCGAGAAGACCACCCTGGACTTCGAGCCGGGGATCACGGTCATCGTCGGCCCAAATGGCTCCGGCAAATCCAACGTGGTCGACGCCATCGCCTGGGTGCTCGGCGAGCAGGGGCCGAAATCGCTGCGCGGCGGCAAGATGCAGGACGTCATCTTCGCCGGCACGGGCAGCCGCGGCGCCCTCGGCCGGGCCGAGGTCGCCCTCACCATCGACAACTCGGCCGGGCTGCTGCCGATCGAGTACACCGAGGTGACGGTCACCC
The DNA here is from genome assembly GCA_937881255.1 of uncultured Actinomycetes bacterium. GTDB lineage: Bacteria > Actinomycetota > CALGFH01 > CALGFH01 > CALGFH01 > CALGFH01. Next base: position 1,420 of record CALGFH010000142.1, on the reverse strand, counting down.
GGCTGCTGTACCGCTCCGGGGAGAGCGAGTACGCCATCAACGGCACCCCCTGCCGGCTGCTCGACATCCAGGAGCTGCTGTCGGACACCGGCGTCGGCCGCGAGCTGCACACCGTGCTCGGCCAGAACCGCCTCGAGGACGTCCTCCAGGGCCGCCCCGAGGACCGCCGGGCGGCCATCGAGGAGGCGGCCGGCGTCTACAAGCACCGCCGCCGCAAGGAGAAGGCGCTGCGCAAGCTGGCCGGCATGGAGCAGCACCTGGTCAGGCTGTCCGACCTGGTCGGCGAGCTGCGCCGCCAGCTCAAGCCGCTGCAGCAGCAGGCCGAGACCGCGGCCAGGGCGGCCGAGGTGGCGGCCGAGCTGCGCGAGGTCCGGCTCACCCTGCGGGCCCGGGAGCTGGCCACCCTGCGCGAGCGCTCGGCCTCGCTGGACGCCGAGGAGGCCGCCTTCGCCACCCGCCTGGCCGAGCTGGAGCAGCGCCACGACGCCGAGGAGGCGCGCGAGCGGGCCATCCAGGCCGAGCTGGCCGAGCTGGAGCCGCTGGCCGCCGGGGCCGGCGAGGCCGTGTACCGGCTGGCCACGGTGCGCGAGCGCCTGCGGGGCACGGTCGCCCTGGCCGAGGCCCGGGCCCGCCACCTGGCCGAGGCCCTGGCCGAGGAGTCCGACGGCCGCTCCGTGGCCGACCTGGAGCGGGAGGCGGCCGAGGTCGCCGAGGAGCTGGCCCGGGTCGAGGCCGAGCTGGCCGCGACCACGGCGACGGCCGACGAGGCCGCCGCCTCCCGGAACCGGGCCAGGGCCGCCCTGGCCGCCTTCGACCAGGCCGCGGCCCGGGCCGAGCGCGACCGGGCGGCCGCCCACCGGCGCGAGGTCCGGCTGGCCAGCGAGGTCGCCGGGCTGGAGCGGACGATCGAGCAGATGGAGGCCGAGGCCGGGCGGCTGCGTGGCCAGACGGCCGCCCTCGAGGCCCGCCGGGCCCGACAGCGCGCCCAGGTCGACCGGTTCCGGGCCGAGCGGGCCGAGCTGACCGGCCAGCAGGCGGCCCGCGACGCCGACCGGCGCACCGCCGACCAGCAGCGCGACCAGCTGGCCGCCGCCGCCCGCGGCCTGGTCGCCTCCGAGCGCCGGGTCGAGGCCGAACGGGCCGCCGCCCGCGCCCGCCGCGAGGCCTTCGAGGCCACCGCCCGGGCCGCCGGCGGCGACGCCCTCGCCTTCCTCGAAGGCGCCGGCCGCGACGGCGTCCTCGGCCCCCTCGCCCCCGCCCTCTCCGTCACCCCCGGCTACGAGGCCGCCGTCGCCGCCGCCCTGGGTCCCGACGCCGATGCCATCGTGGTCGCCGGCCCCACCGTCGCCACCGCCGGCGCCCGCCTCCTCCGCGACGCCAGCAGCGGCCGCGCCATCCTCCTCCACCCCCCCGACCAGGC
>CALGFH010000141.1 GCA_937881255.1 uncultured Actinomycetes bacterium | reverse complement strand
CGATCCCCCGCCGGGTCGCCGCCTGCTGGTCGACGTGGTAGGCGTGGCCGCCCGTCTGGAGGACCAGCTCCAGGCCGGGCAGCCGGTCCAGCAGGGCGGCGTCCAGGCGGGTCCGCTCCCGGATGGCCAGCAGGACCCGGACCCCGGCCAGGTCGTCCGGGTCGCCGTCGCCCAGCGGCCGGTCGAGCACGGTCACCTCGGCCAGCTGGCGCAGCCGTTCCATGCCCGGGCTGCCGGCGATCTTGCCCTCCTCGTCGTCCAGCACCAGCAGCCGCGGCCTCATCAGCGCTCCCCGAAGTTGTAGACGTCCTGGTCGAAGGCGGTGTACCCGCCGTAGCCGAGCAGCTCATACAGCCGGGCCCTGGTCTGCATCCGGTCCACCAGCCCGGCCTGGGTGCCGTCGTCCCGCAGCCGCCGCAGCCCGTCCTCGACCGCCCCCATGGCCAGGCGCAGCCCGGTGACCGGGTAGATGACCAGGTTGACCCCGAGGTCGGCCAGGGTGCGGGCGTCGAGCAGCTTGGACCTGCCGAACTCGGTCATGTTGGCCAGCAGGGGCACGTCGACGGCCCGCCGGACGGCCTCGAACTCGCGCTCGTCGGCCAGCGCCTCCGGGAACAGCATCTCGGCCCCGGCGTCGACGTACGCCCTGGCCCGCTCCAGCATCGCCGCAAGGCCCTCGACCGCCCGGGCGTCGCTGCGGGCGACGACCAGGAAGCCCGGGTCGCGGCGGGCGGCCACGGCCGCCTGGAGCCGCCGGACCATGTCGGCGGTGGGCACGACCTCCTTGCCGTCCAGGTGGCCGCAGCGCTTGGGGTTGACCTGGTCCTCCAGGTGGCAGCCGGCCAGGCCGAGGTCGTCCAGCTCGGCCACGGTCCGGGCCGCGTTCAGGGGCTCGCCGAAGCCGGTGTCGGCGTCGGCCAGCACCGGCAGGCTGGTCGCCGAGGCGATCTGCCTGGCCCGCTGGCCGACCTCGGTCATGGTGGTGAGCCCGACGTCGGGCAGCCCGAGGTCGGCCGCGACCACCGCCCCCGAGACATAGGCGCCGTCGAAGCCCAGCTCCTCGACCAGCCTGGCCACCAGCGGCGAGAACGCCCCGGGCATGCGCAGCAGCCGTCCCGAGGCCAGCCCGGCCCGCAGGGCGGCCCGCTTGTCGGCGGCCGGGACCGGGGCCAGGGCCGGGAACCCCATCAGAAGATCCCCCGCCGGTCGGGGGCGGCCCCGGCCAGGCGGCCGGCGGCAACCGTGAGGCCGCCCAGCTCGTCCGGGGCCAGCTCGCCCAGGCGCCCGGCCAGGGCGGCGAACCGGTCCAGCTCGGCCGGCTCGACCACCCCCTCGGCCAGGGCGGCCAGCTTGGCCAGGTAGTCGGGACGGGCGAAGGGGGCGGCCCCGTTGGGGTGGGCGTCGGCCACGGCCAGCTCGCCCTCGACCACCTCGCCGCCGGCCAGGTGGACCTCGGCCCGGCCGCCGAAGGCCCGCCGGGCCGGGTCGGGATGGTGGTAGGCGGCCGTCCAGGCCGGGTCCTCGACCGTCTCGACCCGGCGCCAGAGCCGCACCGTGCCCGGCCGGGCGGCCCGCTCCGGGGTGTAGCTGTCGTGGTGGTGGAGGCGGCCGTCCTGGAGGGCGACGGCGAACAGGTACATGACCGAGTGGTCCAGGGTCTCGCGGGTGGCCGCCGGGTCGAGCTTCTCGGGGTCGCCGGCCCCGGTCCCGATCACGTTGTGGGTGTGGTCGCTGGTGCGGAGCACGACCCGCTCGACCCGGCCGGTGTCGCCGACCCGCTCCCGCAGCCTGACGGCCAGGTCGATGAAGGCCTGGGCCTGGTACTCGGCCGAGTGGGCCTTGGTGAAGGTGTCCAGGATGGCCCGGCGGGGCTCGCCCGGCTCGGGCAGCGGCACCTGGTAGACGGCCCCGGGGCCGTCCAGCAGCCAGGCGATCACGCCGTCGGTGCCCTCCCAGATGGGCGCCGGGGCGGTCTGGCCGCGCATCGCCCGGTCGGCCGCCTCAACGGCCAGCTTGCCGGCGTGGGCGGGGGCGGACGCCTTCCAGCTCGAGATCGACCCCTTGCGCGACTGGCGGGTGGCCGTGGTCACGTGCAGGGCCTGGTTGACCGCCTGGTAGGTGACCTGGACGGGCAGCCCGAGCAGGGTCCCGAGACCGGCGGCGACGCTCGGGCCGAGGTGGGCGACGTGGTCGATCTTGTGGCTGTGCAGGTCGATCGCCCTGGTCAGGGCGACCTGGACCTCGTAGGCGGTGACGATCGCCCTGACCAGGTCGGCCCCGGAGCGGCCGCACTGCTGGGCCACCGCCAGCAGCGGCGGCAGGTTGTCGCCGGGGTGGGCGAAGTCGGCGGCCAGGAAGGTGTCGTGGAAGTCGAGCTCGCGCACGGCGGTGCCGTTGGCCCAGGCCGCCCACTCGGCCGCCACCCGGGTCGCCGGGCCCAGGCCGAGCACGGTCGCCCCGCCTGGCCTTGGGTGGGCCAGGGCCTGGGCCCGGGCCGCGGCCGGCGGGTCGCGCTCAAGGGCGGCCACGGCCACGGCGACGTCGTCCAGCAGCCGGTTGGCGGCCATCTCGGCCACCTCGGGCTCGACCGGGACCGGGTCGGCGGCCAGCTCGGCCAGCCGCCAGGCCAGCTCCCGCTCGCGCGGGAACCGCTCGCCCGGGCGCTGGACCCGCACCTCGTGGTCGCGCATGGGACTACCGTACCCAGTCATGAAGCTCGCCGACCGCATGCGGCTGCTCGGGACCGAGTCCGCCTTCGAGGTCCTGGCCAGGGCCAGGGCGCTGGAGGCGGCCGGGGTGGACGTCGTCCACCTGGAGATCGGCGAGCCCGACGCCGCCACCCCGTCCCACATCGTCGCCGCCGGCCAGGAGGCCCTGGCCAGCGGCCTGACCCACTACGTGCCGGCCCCGGGGACCCCGGAGCTGCGCGCCGGGGTGGCCGCGTTCCTGGAGCGGGCCGGCCGGCTGCGCACCAGCCCCGACCGGGTGGTGGTCACCCCCGGGGCCAAGCCGATCATGTTCTTCACCATCCTGGCCCTGTGCCAGCCCGGCGACGAGGTCCTCTACCCCGACCCCGGGTTCCCGATGTACGCCTCGATCGCCGCCTTCGCCGGGGCCCGCCCGGTCCCGGTGCCGCTGCGCGAGGCCAACGGGTTCCGCATGGACCCGGCCGAGCTGGCCTCCCTGGTCACCGACCGGACCCGGCTGGTCATCCTGAACTCGCCCCACAACCCCTGCGGCAGCGGCCTGACCCGGGCCGACGTGGAGGCGATCGCGGAGGTGGCCATCGCCCGCGACCTGGTCGTGCTGAGCGACGAGGTCTACTGGGCGATCCGCTACGGCGGCGGCCACCAGAGCGTGCTCCAGGTCGACGGCATGGCCGAGCGCACGGTCCTGCTCGACGGCTGGTCCAAGACCTTCGCCATGACCGGCTGGCGCCTCGGCTTCGGGGTCCTGCCGACCCCCCTGGTCGAGCCGGTGACCCGGCTGGTGGTCAACTCCGTGTCCTGCACGGCCGCCTTCAGCCAGCACGCCGCCCTGGCCGCCCTGGAGGGCCCGTGGGCGCCGGTGGAGGCGATGGTGGCCGAGCTCCGGGAGCGCCGCGACCTGGTCGTGGCCGGCCTCAACGCCATCGACGGCGTCGTCTGCCAGGAGCCGGCCGGGGCCTTCTACGCCTTCCCCCGGGTCGCCGACCTCGGCCTGCCCGCCGCCGGCCTGGCCGACCGCCTCCTGGCCGACGCCGGCGTGGCCCTGCTCCCCGGCACCGCCTTCGGCGCCCACGGCGAGGGCTACCTGCGCCTGTCCTACGCCACCGCGGCCGAGCGGCTGCGCGAGGGCCTCGAGCGGATCGGGCGGGTCGTGGCCACCGTCCCCGGGGCCTGAGCCGGCGCCGGTCACTCGGCCCGGGTGGCGCCGCGGTCGGCCTCGGACAGGTGCTCGACGGTCTCGCCGGTGGCGACGATCGTCCGGGTGACCTCGCGGCCCCCGTAGACCCAGTAGATCCGCATGGGCCCCTGGCCGCGGTTGGCGAACCGGTGCGGCACCCCGGCCGGCACCCAGGTGGCGTCCCCGGCCTCCAGCTCGAAGCTGTCCTGGCCGACCACGGCGGCCGCCTCGCCTTCCAGGACGAGGACGCTCTCCTCGACGTTGTGGGTGTGCAGGGGGATGGCCGTGCCTGGCGCGAACACCGTCATCCCGGTCGTCACCCGGTTGCCCTCCGCGTTCCACCGGCCCACATAGGGCAGCGTGACCACCCCGGCGCCGCGGTCGAAGCGCTCCACCTGACCGGCCCTGATGACCATCGGCGGGTCAGGCACCGGCCAGCTCCAGCGGCACCCCGACCTGCTCGGCGAGCCGCTCCAGCTCGGCCCGGGTGCCCTCCGGCAGGTCGATCCCCTCCCGCTGGAGCCGGGCCTGGGAGCGGTCCTCGAGCTCGCCCGGGTAGAGCACCTCGTCGAAGCCCTCGGCCAGCGGGACCGACTTGACCTCCTCGATCAGCTGCTCCACCCGCCGGTTGAACTCCGCCAGGGGCAGGAAGGCCTCGACGTCGAGGGCGAGGACGAGGTGGCCGGAGCCGCTGCGCCGCTCGGCCTGCTGGGGGCCGCTGACCCCGGTGCCGAAGGAGCTGCCGGTGAGCACGCCCGAGAGGATGTCCATCATGAACGCGATCGCGTAGCCCTTGTGACCGGCCATGGGCAGCAGCAGGCCGGCCAGGGCGGCCGCCGGATCGGTGGTGGGGGCGCCCTTGGCGTCGATCGCCCACCCGCTGGGGATCTCCACCCCCCGCTCCCGGGCCGCGTAGATCTTGCCCCGGGCGACGTTGCCGTTGGAGATGTCCATGACCGCCACCCCGTGGTCGCCGGCCGGCGTGGCCACCGACCACGGGTTGGCCCCGACGGTCCTGGCCCGCCCGCCCCAGGGCGCCATCGACGGGCTGCTGTTGGTGGTCAGCACCCCGACGCAGCCGTCGGTGGCCATCATGCGGGTGTAGTGGGCGGCCATCCCGAAGTGGTTGGAGTTGCGGACGGCGACCACCCCGGCACCGTGCTCCCTGGCCCGGCGGACGGCCTCCCGGGCCGCGGCCGCGGTGAGGACGTGGCCCAGCCCCTCGCGGCCGTCGACCACCGCCACCGCACCGCGGTCGACCACGGTCCGGGGCGTGGCCGTGGGGTCGACCACCCCGGAGCGGATGCGGGCCACGTACCAGCTCAGGCGGAGCAGGCCGTGCGAGGGGTGGCCCCACAGCTCGGCCTCGACCAGGCAGCCGGCGACCAGGGCGGCGTCGGCGGCGGGGACCCCGACGGCCGCGAGCACGTCTGTGGCGAAGGCGGCGAGCCGGTCGGGCCGGGCGCGACCGGCCTCGCTGGGTGGGTCATCGGCTGACCGCATGGGACCCGGGTCACGCTCCTCCGCGGGGCACCACCAGGACCGGGACCGAGGCCTGGCGGACCAGCGCCGCCGAGACCGTCCCGAGCAGGACCCGGCGCACCGGGCCGTAGCCCCGGGAGCCGCAGACCAGGAGGTCGGCGCCCCGCTCGCCGACCACCGAGAGCTCGTCGACGACCTCGCCGTAGAGCAGCTCACCGGTCGCCTGCACCCCGTCGGGGAGCCCGGCCAGGGCCCGGTCCAGCGCCTCCTGGTACTCGGTGCGGACCTCGGCGGGCACCGTCTCCTCCTCGGGCCGGACGGCCTCGGGCACGAACCAGTCGACGTGGACGCCGACGACCGAGTACAGGGTGAGCGGCAGGCCCGACCTGGCCGCCAGGTCGGCGGCGTGGCCGACGGCCTCGAGGCCGTCGGGCGTGCCCACGAAGGCCACCCCGACCCGCCGCAGCTTGTCGGTGACCCGCCGGCGGTAGCCGCGGGGGGCCACCGCCACCGGGCAGCCCGAGCCGTGCAGGAGCCGCTCGGCCGTGCCGCCCGAGGCGACCCGGCCGAAGGCGCCGCCGCGGTGGGAGCCGACCACCACCACGGCCGCGTCCTCCTCCTCGGCCAGCTCGGCCAGGCCCCGGGCGGGCGAGCTGGACGGCACCGTCCGGTACTCGGCGGGCGCCTCCTCGGCCAGCGCCCGGGCCGCCTCCAGCGCCTGGGCGGCGGGCCCGCGCACGGCGGCGGCGTCGAAGCCGGAGCGCCGGCCCTCGGGGTACACGCAGGCCACGAGCAGCGGGTCCCCGGTGGCCTGGGCCAGGCGGATCGCCAGGGCCACCGCGTCCAGGCCCGAACCGGTCCCGTCGACGCCGACCACCATGGGGGCGGTCATGGCCGCTCCTCCGGGACGCGGTCGTCGTCGGCCGGTGGCGGCTCCGCCTCCAGGGGCACGCCGGCCCCGGCGGCCGCCTCGGCCAGCGGGTGGCGCCCGCGGAGCACGAACCGGCTGATCAGCGGCCACAGCAGGACGACGGCGATGATCAGGTAGATGAGCTTGGCCAGGGGCGAGCTCCACAGCCCGCTGATCTCCCCGTTGCTGAGCTGGAGGGCCCGCCGCAGCTGCTGCTCGGCCCGGGGGCCGAGGATGACGGCGATGATCGCCGGCACCACCGGGAGGCCGTAGCGGCGCATGGCGAAGCCGAGCAGGCCGATGACGAGCAGGATCACCAGGTCGATGGTGCTGGCGTTGACCGCGTAGGCGCCGACCGAGGCGAAGAACAGGATCCCGGCGTACAGGTAGGGCCGCGGGGTGCGCAGCAGCCTGGCCCAGAGCGGGGCCAGCGGCAGGTTGAGGACCAGCAGCAGCGTGTTGCCGATGAACAGGCTGGCGATCAGCGCCCAGACGAGGTCGCCCTCGCGCTCGAACAGCAGCGGCCCGGGCTGGATGCCGTACCCCGTGAACGCGGCCAGCATCACCGCGGCGGTCGCGTTGGTGGGCAGCCCGAGGGTGAGCATCGGCACCAGGGTCCCAGCCGCCGAGGCGTTGTTGCTGGCCTCGGGCCCGGCGACGCCCTCGATGGCGCCGCGGCCGAACTCGTCCTTGTGCCTGGACAGGCGCTTCTCGGTGACATAGGACAGGAACGTCGGGATCTCGGCCCCGCCGGCCGGCAGCGCCCCGAACGGGAAGCCGAGGGCGGTGCCGCGCAGCCAGGGCCTCCACGAGCGCCGGTAGTCCTCCCGGCTCATGAAGGCCCGGCCGGTCGGGATGATGTCGGCCGGCCGGCGGCGCAGGTGGGCCGCCACCCACAGGGCCTCGCCGATGGCGAAGATCCCCACCGCCACCACGACGATGTCGATGCCGTCGGCCAGCTGGGGGATGCCGAAGGTGAGCCGCTGCTGGCCGGTGGCGAGGTCGATCCCGATCAGGCCGAGGGTGAGGCCGATGGCCAGCGAGGCGAAGCCGCGGATCCGCGACGACCCCAGCACGGCCGTGACCGCGATGAAGGCCAGCATCATGATGGCGAAGTAGTCGGCCGCGCTGATCCCAACGGCCAGGTCGACGATGGCCGGGGCGAGCAGGACCAGCAGCATGGTCCCGATCAGCCCGGCCACGAACGAGCCGATGGCCGCCGTGGCCAGGGCCTGGGAGGCACGCCCGTTCCTGGCCATCAGGTTGCCCTCGATGGCGGTGATCACCGAGGAGCTCTCGCCCGGGGTGTTGAGCAGGATCGAGGTGGTCGAGCCACCGAACATGCCCCCGTAGAAGATCCCGGCGAACATGATGAAGGCGGCGGTCGGCTCCAGGCCGTAGGTGACCGGCAGCAGCAGGGCCACGGTCATGGCCGGCCCGATGCCCGGCAGCACCCCGACCGCGGTGCCGAGGATGACCCCGAGCGCCGCCCAGGCCAGGTTGGTCGGCGTGAGCGCGGTGGCGAACCCGTTGAGCAGGTCGGACAGCGCCTCCATCTACAGGACCCCCTCCAGCGGCCCGGCCGGCAGGCCGATGCCGAGCCCGCGGGCGAAGATCAGGTAGGTGACGACCGACAGGGCGACCGCGATCAGCGGGTCGCGGAGGTAGTGGCGGCTGCCCAGGGCGTAGGCCGAGCCCCAGAACAGCACCGCCCCCGAGATCGGGAAGCCAACGCGGTCGATCAGCACGATGTTGGCCAGGAAGGCCGCGATCAGCAGCAGGACGGTGCGCCAGTCGCTGGGGTGGCTGAGGTCGACGTCCTCACCCATCTCCGACTCGCCGTGGCCGCCCCGCAGCACGTCCCTGGCCAGCAGGACGGCGATGACCAGCAGGGCAACGCCGACGGCGACCGGCACCGCGGCGGGGCCCACCGGGCCCCGCTGGGTGAAGTCGGTCGGGATCCGGGAGGCGTCGACCAGGACGAGCACCCCGAGGACGGCCAGCAGCAGCGAGACGCCCAGCTCGGAGCGCCCCCGGAGGCGCTCCGAGACGCTGCTCACGCCAGCCCCAGCTCGGACAGCACGTCGCCGACGCGCTGGTTCTCGGACGTGATGAAGGTGCCGAACTCATCGCCGGTGATGAAGGCGTCGGTCCAGCCGTTCTGGGTCAGGGCGTCCTTCCACTCCTGGGAGTCGTGCATCTTGGTGGCGAGCTCGATCAGTGCCTCCTTGTCGCCGCCCTGGAGGTCGGGCGGGGCGACCCAGCCACGCCAGTTGGTGAACTCGAGGTCGACGCCCTGCTCCTTGAGGGTCTTGACGTCGAGACCCTCGACAGGCTCGGCGCTGGTCACGGCCAGGGCCCGGATCTCGCCGGACTCGATCTGGTCCTTGGTCTCGCCGACCCCGGTGACGCCGAAGCCGACCTGGTTGCCGAGCACGGCCGCCAGCAGCTCGCCGCCGCCGTCGAAGGAGACGAAGTTGACCTGCTTGGGGTCGATCCCGACCGTCTGGGCCATCAGCATCGGGGCCAGGTGGTCGGGGCCGCCCGGGGACGACCCGCCGCCGACCGAGACCTTGCCCGGGTCGGCCTTCCAGGCCGTCAGGAGCTGGTCGAAGCTCTGGTAGGGAGAGTCCTTGCTGACCACGACGATCTCCGGCTCCTCGGTCAGCCGGGCCAGCGGGGTGGTCTGCTCCAGGGTGGCCTCGGACTTGTTGGTGTAGACGCTGCCGACCACGCCCAGCCCCATCTGCTGGATGAGGTCGCCGTTGCCCTTGGAGTTGACCAGCTTCTGGAGGGCGATGGTGCCGCCGGCCCCGGCCAGGTTCTGGACCTGGACGTTGCGGGCCAGGTTGGCGTCCTCCATGGCCTTGGCCGCGACCCGGGCCGTCTGGTCGAACCCACCGCCGGGCGCCGTGCCGACCAGGATCTCCAGCCCGGTCACCTGCCCGCCGCCGCCTCCGCCGCCGCCGCTCCCGCCGCCGGAGTCGCCACAGGCGCTCGCGGCCAACGCCAGCGCCAAGGCGACGAGCAGCGGACGGACCCACCCGCGAACCCGCATCGTGCCGTCCTTTCCCTCGTCGGACCACCCGGTCCGTGCCCGGTCCTCCAAGGGAGTTTGTTCGCTGGAGCCGGGTTGAAACGGGGCAAGCCCGCGTACAGTTGCATACAAGCGTGCCGACGGGCGGGGAGGGGCCGTGGGGCGGGTCGACGGGGGGATGCAGCGAGCCTCGGGGGCCCAGCTCGTCTACGGCGAGCTACGCGAGCGCATCCTGAACCTGTCCCTGGAGCCGGGGGCCCGCCTGCACGAGGCCGAGCTGGCGGCCCAGCTGCGGGTGAGCCGGACCCCGCTGCGGGAGGCGCTGCGGATGCTGCTCGCCGAGGACCTGGTCGAGCAGCTCCCGACCGGGGGGATGCTGGTCCGGCGCCTCGACCTCCAGGACATGCGGGAGCTGTACGCCGTCCGGGCCGCCCTGGAGAGCCTGGCCGCCCGGGAGGCCTGCCAGCGGCTGACCGACGCCGACCTGAACGTGCTCGAGAGCCTGGTCGAGCAGATGCGCCTGCTGGTCGACCACCCGGCCGAGCTGACCCGGCTCGGCGGGGAGTTCCACGCCGCCATCGCCGTGATCGCCGGGAACCGGCGCTGCCAGCAGCTCCTGCGCCAGCTCCACGGGCACATGCGCCGCTACCACGCCCTGTCCAGCCGGCGCGAGCCCCGCCGCCGGGCCGCCCTCGAGGACCACCGGGCGCTGTTCGAGGCCCTCAGGGCCCGCGACCCCGAGGCCGCCGAGCGGACCGTGCGCGACCACGTCCTGGCCGCCTGCCGCGAGGGCGAGGCCGCCGCGGCCGGCCTGCTCAGCGACCGTCGCTGACCGCCGGGACGGCGACCTGGCCGCGCATCAGGGCCCTGGCCGTTCGGTACAGGGTGGCCGACGCGGCCCGCCAGCCGCCGGCCGGCCCGGCCACCTCGGCGGCGACCTGGACGACCCCGGAGGGGTTGCCGACCCGGAGCGGCTGGCCGGCGCTGGCCGGCGTGGCCGCGACCTCCTGGGCGACGGTGCCGGCGACCCGGCAGGCCACCCCGAGGCAGAGGGCCCCGGTGACGGGCACGGCCCGGTGGGCCCGCTCCATCGACAGCATGCGCACCCCGACGTCGTGGTCGGCGGCCGCCACCAGCCGGCCGTCCAGGGTGCGGAAGGGCCGGGGCGGGCTGAGGACGGCGATCTTGGGGTTGGCCAGCTCGACGGCCCCGGGGGCCGCGGCCAGCCCCATCAGCACCCCGGCCCGGCGGCGCAGCCGGTCCAGCAGGGCCATCACCTCCGGCCTGGCCTCCAGCTCGTCCGGGGACTCGGTGCCGTCGAGGCCGAGCGCGGCGGCGGCCACGAAGACGGCCGGGTTGGCCGCGTCGACCAGTGACAGCCGGAACCGGCCGGCCCCGTCCAGGTCGACCTCGTCGACCGGGCGCCCGGTGGGGAGCAGGCGGCCGGTGCGGGCGCCGCCCGGGTCGAGGAAGTCGAGGCGGACCGGCGCCCCGGTCCCGGCCACGCCGGGGATGGCCAGCTCCCCCCGGGTCTCGGCGCGGCCGTCCCGGACGGCGAAGCTGGCCTGGAGCAGCCGTCCGGTGTTGGTGTTGTGGATGCGGACCAGGGCCGGGCCGTCGGGGCGGGGGCACAGGCCCTGGTCGACCGCGAACGGCCCGACGGCCGACGACAGGTTGCCGCAGTTGGCCCCGAGGTCGACCACCGGGCGGTCCACCGCCACCTGGGCGAAGGTGTAGTCGACGTCGGCCCCGGGCCGGGTCGGGGGGCCGATCACGGCCGCCTTGGAGAGCGACGAGATGCCGCCGCCCATGCCGTCGAGCTGGCGGCCGAACGGGTCGGGGCTGCCCAGGGCGGCCAGCAGCAGGCGGTCGCGTTCCCCGGGGTCGGCCGGCAGGTCGCCGGTGTGGAAGAACAGGCCCTTGCTGGTGCCCCCGCGCATGAACACCGCCGGGACCCACCGCTGCGACATCGCGGCACCCCTCTTTGTATACTTGTGTTCAAGGTAGCAGAACGGAGGAAGATGGACTTCCGGACCGCGGACCTGGTCGACGAGCACGGCGAGGCGCTGCAGAGCTGCGACCTCCAGCTGCGGCAGCTGGGCGGTCGCCGGCGCTTCCACGGGCCGATCCGGACGGTGGCCTGCTTCCAGGACAACGCCCTGGTCAAGCAGGTCCTGTCCGAGCCCGGGGGCGGCGCCGTGCTGGTCGTGGACGGCCAGGGCTCGCTGCACACCGCGCTCGTCGGCGACCTGATCGCCGGGCTGGCCCAGGGCAACGGCTGGGCCGGGCTGGTGGTCAACGGCGCCGTCCGCGACACCGAGGCGCTGGGCGCCCTGGACCTCGGGATCAAGGCCCTCGGCTCCAACCCGCGCAAGAGCGCCAAGCTGGCCGCCGGCCAGGTCGACGTGCCGGTGACCTTCGGCGGCGTCACCTTCCGCCCGGGCGCGCACCTGTACAGCGACGACGACGGTGTCGTCGTGGTGTGAGGGCTCCGAAGCTGCAAGGCTGGCTGGCCAGGATCCTGGCCGGGGTCGTGCTCACCCAGGCGGCCCTCCACCTGGCCCGCCCGGTCACCTCGTACCGGGCCCTGGCCCTTGGCGCGGACGCCCGGGCCGTCGGGCTGATCACCGCCGCCTTCGCGCTGGTCCCCCTGGTCGTGGCCGTCCCCCTCGGCCGGGCCAGCGACCGCTGGCGGGTCGGCCACCTGCTGACCGGCGGGATCGCGCTCGGCGCCGTCGCCTGCGTGCTGCTCGGGGTCGCCGGCACCCTGTGGGGGCTGGCCCTGGCCAGCGCCGTGCTCGGCCTCGGCCATCTCGCCCTGACCCTGGCCGGCCAGAGCCTGATCGCCCGGCAGTCCGCCGACGCCCGGCACGACCGGGACTTCGGCCTGTACACGGCCGGGGCCTCCCTCGGCCAGCTCATCGGGCCGGCCATGGCCGGGCTCGCCCTCAGCTCGGCCGGGCGCTCGCTGGAGGCCGCGACCACCCTCGGCTTCCTGGTCGCGGCCGGGCTGATGGCGCTGGCCGTCCCCACCTCGTTCGCCACCGACCGGCTGGGACGGGCGGGGCGGCCGCGGGACGGTGGCCTGGGGCGGCCGCTGCGGGCCGGGGAGCTGATCGGCGCCAGGGGCGTGCCCGCCGGGATGTTCGCCAGCTTGGCCCTGCTGGCCACCGTCGACGTGCTCACCGCCTACCTGCCGGTCCTGGGGGTGCAGCGCGGCATCTCCCCGGCGGTGGTCGGGGCCCTGCTCAGCCTGCGGGCCGCCACCTCGATCCTCTCGCGCCTCCTGATCCCCTGGATGATCCCGCGCCTCGGCCGGATCCGGCTGCTGGCGGCCAGCGCGGCCGGGTCGGCCCTGCTGACCGCGGCCCTGCCGCTGTCGGGCAGCACCGCCGTCCTCGGGGCCCTGCTGGCCGCGGCCGGCTTCCTGCTCGGCATCGGCCAGCCGCTGACCATGAGCATGGTCGTGCACGCGGTGCCCTCCGACACCCGCGGCACCGCCCTGGCCATCCGCCTCACCGGGAACCGGTTCGGGCAGGTGGCCACCCCGGCGGCGGCCGGCCTGGTCGCCGGGGCCGCCGGGGTGTCGGCCGCCTTCTGGCTGCTCGGCGGCCTGCTCGGCCTGGCCGCGCTGGCGGTGGTGCGCCGGTGACGTCCACCCACAAGGTCAAGCCGGGCGTGGCCGGGCTGGTCGTCCCGGTCGGGATGCTCGGCCTCGGCTTCCCCGAGGAGAGCGTGGCCCGCGGGATCGCGCTCGGCGCCGACGCCATCGCCGTCGACGCCGGCTCCACCGACTCGGGACCCTCCTATCTCGCCACCGGCACCGCCAAGACGACCGAGGAGGCCGTCACCCGGGACCTGCGCATCCTCATCGTGGCCGGCAAGGCGGCCGGCATCCCGGTGATCGTCGGCTCGTGTGGGACCAGCGGCACCGACGACGGGGTCGACTGGGTCGCCGCCCAGGTCGAGCGGATCGCCAGGGAGGAGCGGCTCCGGCTGCGGGTGGCCCGCATCTACAGCGAGCAGAACCCTGACCGGCTGCGGGCCAAGCTCCGCGAAGGCCGCATCGTCCCCCTGGAGCCCGCCGGCCCGCTCGACGAGGCGACGCTGCTGCGCTGCCAGCGGATCGTCGGGCTCATGGGCCACGAGCCGATCGCCGAGGCCGTCGCCAACGGCGCCGAGGTCGTGCTCGCCGGGCGGGCGACCGACGCCGCCGTCCTGAGCGCCGTCCCGCTGCTGCTCGGCTGCCCGCCCGGCCCGGCCTGGCACGCCGCCAAGACGGCCGAGTGCGGGGGGCTGTGCACCACCGACCCGCTGGCCGCCGGCGTCCATGTCGAGATCGACGCCACCGGGTTCACGATCGAGTCGCTCGACCCCGCCACCTCGTGCACCCCCACCTCGGTGGCCGCGCACATGCTGTACGAGAACGCCGACCCGTTCCGGGCGCGCGAGCCGGCCGGCACCCTCGACACCTCGGCGGCGACCTACGCCGCCCTCGACGGCCGCCGGGTCCGGGTCGAGGGCGCTCGGTTCGAGGCCGCCGAGCCGCACACCATGAAGCTCGAGGGCGCCGCCGTGGCCGGGTACCGGACGATCGCCCTGGCCGGGATCCGCGACCCGGAGGTGCTGGCCAGCATCGGCACCTGGGCCGCCACCCTCGAGCGCTTCCTGGTCGACGGGGTCGAGCGGGTCCTCGGCCTCGGGCCCGGCAGCTACCGGCTCGAGCTGCGCTGCTACGGCTGGAACGCGGTCCTGGGCGAGCTCGACCCCGACCCCGGCCGGCCCCGTGAGGTCGGCGCCCTGCTGGTGGTGAGCGCCCCCGAGCAGGCCACGGCCAACAAGATCGCCAAGTACGCCAACCCGTACCTGTTGCACCTGCCGCTCCCCGGCGTCGACCATCTGCCCAGCTACGCCTTCATGAGCTCCCCGGCCGAGATCCCCTGCGGGGCCGTCCACGAGTTCGTGCTCCAGCACGCCGTCGAGCTCGAAGCACCCGATGAGCTCGTCCGCACCGAGCTGGCGGAGCTGTGAGCCCGGCCGCCCGCCGCGTCGGCGACCTCGCCACCCTGGTGCGGTCCAAGAACGCCGGGCCGTTCTGGCTGACCCTCGACATCTTCTGCGGCAGCGACGAGGTGTACGACACCCTGGCCGCCGATGGGGTCGTCACCGCCGAGCGTGTCGCCGCCCTCTACCGGGTCGACCCGGCGTCCGTCCGCGTCTTCCGGCTGGCCGATCTGCGGGTCATCAAGGTCTCGTTCCCCCGGCCGGTCCCCCAGGGGGCGCCGGGCGAACGGGACATGCACGCCGGCCAGCAGCACGTCCCCCTCGCCCGGCTCGAGCTTCCCGCCTGACGACCGGCCCTGGCCCGCCTCAGAGCGGCTGCCAGGTCGGCATCAGGTCCTGGACCCGGCCGCTGGTCACCTGGGTGGTCTTGCCGCTGGACAGGGTGACGGCATGGATATGGAAGGGCAGGCCGTCGTCCTGGTCGCCGCCGCGGGCGAAGGCGATCCGGGTGCCGTCGGGCGACCAGGCCGGGTGGACGTCGTTGAAGGCCTTGGGGCCGCCGCCGAAGGTGACCTGGGTGAGGTCCTTGCCGCTGGGGGCGACGGTGAAGACCCGGTTGCCGTCGCCGGGCAGGAACCGGTTGAAGGCGATCCGCTTGCCGTCGGGCGACCAGTCGGGGGCCTGGTCGAAGCCGCCGGCCGGGGTGACGGCCAGCTCTCCGCCCCCGCCGCTGGCCAGGGTCATGATGCTGGTCGTGCCGCCGGCCCCCTCGCGGGTGAAGGCGATCCGGGTGCCGTCCGGCGACCAGGCCGCCTCCCGGTCCTCGTCGGCGTTGGCGGTGAGCTGGGTCAGGTCGCTGCCGTCGGCCCGGACCTTCCACAGCTCGGCGTCGCCGCCGCCGTCGCGGCTGAAGGCGATCCAGTCCCCGTCGGGCGACCAGGACGGCTGGAAGCCGTGGTCGGTGTGGGGGACGAAGCTCATGGTCTTGGCGGCCGGGTCCAGGACCCAGATGCCGTCGACCGGGCCCGAGCGCTGGAGCGCGACCCGGGTGCCGTCGGGCGACCAGGACGGCGCGGTCTCGCTGATGAGCGGGTTATTGGTCAGGTTGGCGGTCAGGCCGGAGGCCGGGCTGACCATGAAGACCTCTTCCAGGGGGCTGGCCAGGCTGTAGCGGACGAACGCGATCCGGCCGTTCGCGCCCGGGAACGCCGCCTTGGCGTGGTCGTTGGGGCCGGGAACGGCGGCGAGGACGCCGGCCAGCAGGGCGAGCAGCGCGAGCCGCTTGGTCATGAGGAGCACCTCCTGGGTGACGGTGGTCGCTCCTCAGAGCCCTGGGCGGGGCCGTTCCTTACGGTTTTCCAGGGTCCCCCAGGCGCCGGTAGTGGCCGCCGAAGTAGAGCAGCGGGTCGCCGTCGGCGCCGGCCCGCTCGACCCAGCGGACCCGGCCCAGGAACACCGTGTGGTCGCCGCCGTCGTAGGCCGCCTCGACGTCGCACTCCAGGTAGGCCAGGGCGCCGTCGAGCAGCGGGGCGCCGGTGACAGGGCCGGGGTGCCAGGCCACGGGCAGGAACTGGGCCATGCCGGTGGGCCGCCCGGAGTCGGAGAAGTAGCGGGCCAGGTCCTCCTGGTCGGCGGTCAGGACCGAGACGGCGAAGCGGCCGGTCTCGTCCAGCACCTTGTGCATGAGGGCGTCCTTGACCACGCAGACCAGCACCAGCAGCGGGTCGAGGGAGACGGAGGCGAAGGCGTTGGCCGTCATCCCGTGCCCGAACCGCTCCGAGACGGCCGTGACCACCGTGATCCCGGTGGTGAACATGCCGACGCTGTCCCGGTACTCGCGGCTGGTCGGGTCGCTCGGCACGGCGCTCCTCGGGGGTGACGTCGCCCCATCGTAGCCGAGGAGCCTGCTAGCGCGGCGCGGTGATCCCGGCCGGGAGCCGGATGGCGTTCCAGTCGATCAGCAGCCAGCTGCCGCCGAGGGCCTGGAAGCTGGCCGTGACGTACCCGCTCAGGCGGGTGGCCTCGGGCGGGTGGCTGGCCGGGTCGTAGCGGAGCACCCGGACGACCTCGTCGACCAGGAAGCCGACCGGGCCGGTGCGGGTGGCCACGACCAGGATGCGCCCCTCGGGCCCCCGGTCGGGCAGCCCGAGGGCGACCCGCAGGCTGACCAGGGCGACCGGCCGCTGGCCGCCGCCCAGCCCGCCCAGGCTGGAGGGGGACAGGCCGGGAACGGCCGGCTGGCCGGCGCCGACGTCCACCACCTCGCGAACCTGCTCGCGGGCCGAGGCGTAGCCGCGGTCGCCGAGGCGGAACAGCAGCAGCTCCTTGCCGGGCTCGAGCACCTTCAGGACCGTCCTTGGGGCGAGGCTGTCGGACACGGTTCGGGGCCCATCCCACGTGGGCCCCAGGTACTACTTCGGCAAGCTCAAAGACCCCCTGGAGGGGCTAGCATCCTCGTTCGCGGGCATAGGGCGGTTCGCGGTATCCACACCGTTCGCGGACACGGAGCCGTTCCCAGGCACGGCGCCGCTCCCGGCCATGGAGCCGTTCCGGTCGGGGAGCCGTGCCCGGGCGTGCCGGTATGACCGGGGCCCGCGTCCAGCCCCCCGGGGGGGAGCGTAGCCGACCTGGTAGCGAGGTCCTCCCGGTTGTCCACAGTCCCCCGGGTGGCGAGATGTCCCCGGTTGTCCACAGCCGCCCGGGTGGCGAGGTTCTCCCGGTTGTCCACGGCCCCCGCCTCGACCATGACCGTGCGCCAGCCCAGGAACACCCAGGAGCCGAGCACCACCCAGGTGACCAGGCCGAGGCCGGCCACCGCGCCGGTGGGGATGGTCGCCGGGTCGACCCCGCCGTGCCAGGGGACGCCGCTCCCCCACCAGGTCGAGGTCCAGGCCACGGTGGCCCCGGCCGCGACCGCGTAGATGCTGGCCCACCGGGCGTCCCCCAGGTAGGCGAACACGGCCGGCCAGACCAGGTCCCGAGGCGACCACGCCGGGCTGAGGGCCAGGGGGGCGAGCAGGACCAGCCCGACGGCGGCGTAGACCCGGCGCGGCCGCCGCCGCACCCAGATCACCGCCGGCACCACCGCCGCGGCCAGCACCAGCGGCCGGCCCGCCCCGAGCAGCCACCCGGCCAGGCCCTGGTCGAGCGACCGGGCCAGCACCCAGCCCGGGCCGAGGCCGCCCGGCCCGTCCTGGCCGCTCGGGGCGGCCGCCAGCGAGTCCCAGTCCCAGGCCAGCGTCGGCACCCAGGCGGCGAACAGGGCGCCGACCAGGGCCCCGCCGAAGTGGACCATCCGCGAGCGCCGGGCCCGGCCGTCGTCCGGCTCGGGGCCGTCCGCGCCGGCGGCGATCGCGGCCATGGCCACCGGGGCGGCCAGCAGGGCCATCGGCTCGACCCGGGAGGCGACGGCCAGGGTGATCCCGGCGACCAGCGGGGCGTCCCGGTCGACGAGGAGGTAGATGGCCAGCAGGAGCAGGGCCACGGCGACCCCGATCCGGTCGCCGTGGAGGCCGGAGGCCACGAACAGCACCGGGCTGACCGCGACCAGGATCGCCGACCGGGCGGCCAGCTGGAGCGGCCGCCGGGTGCGCAGCACCTCGAACACCAGCAGGGCCGCGCCCAGGTCGGCCAGGCTGGCCGGGACCCGGGCCAGCAGGTCGAGCGGGGTGCCGTCGCCGGCGGCGGTGGCCAGGGCGATCGTCAGCAGCTTGACGGCCAGCGCGGCCAGCGCGGTGACGCCGACGAGCCGCTTGAGTGAGTTGAAATGAGTTTTCGTCTTGAAACGCTCGAACGATCCCATGGCCCGGTAGTCTAGAAGGCGGGCGGCTCCGGCGTCACGCTTTGCGCACACCGGGTACCGCTAGTAGCCTCGTTCGACGGCACCATCCGGGGGAGGAGGGGGCGGCAGTGGCAGACGTCGTCGAGTCGGACGAGATCCCAGGCGTCTGGCTGATCCGTCCGGAGGTCCACACCGACGAGCGCGGGCGCTTCCTCGAGACCTACCGCAGCTCATGGCTGCCGTTCGCCGCCCCGATGCTCCAGGGCAACCGGTCGGACTCCTCGGCCAAGGTCCTGCGCGGCCTCCACTACCACCGCCGCCAGGCCGACCTGTGGTTCGTCCAGCAGGGCAAGGTCACCACGGTGCTGGTCGACACCCGCATCGGCTCCCCCACCGAGGGCAAGCACACCATCCTCCAGCAGGGCGGCGGCGAGGAGCTGGCCGTCTACATCCCCGAGGGCGTGGCCCACGGCTTCTACGCCCACGACGACGTGATCATGACCTACCTGGTCACCGGGGAGTACGACGGCAGCGACGAGCTGGGCATCGCCTGGAACGACCCTGACCTGGGCATCAGCTGGCCGGACGAGGAGCCGATCCTGTCCGAGCGCGACCAGAAGAACGCTCGTCTGGCCGACGTGGCCGCCGATCGCCGGGTCCCCTACAGCGGCTAGGGGAGCTTCCGCACCACCTTATTGGCCGAGCGGCGCTACCGTGGGCGAATACCGAGCGTGCACGCATGCCGAGGAGCCCACGGTCACCATGCAGCGCCATCCCAGCAACAAGGCGAAGTCGGGCCCACCGCCCGACCGGCCGCCCAGCCCGGCCCCGCCGCCCCCGCCGCGCTGGCGAAGCTGGCTGCTCCCGATCGGGCTGCTGCTCAGCCTGGTCCTGCTGCTGGTCCCCAACCAGATGGAGGAGGGCCGGGTCACCGACCTGACCTACGCCCCCGAGCTCAAGGACAAGATCGCCGCCGGCCAGGTCAAATCGGTCGAGATCGGCTCCGACGGGCACATCGAGGGCAAGCTCACCGACGGGACCGAGTTCGAGTCGTCCTATCCGACGAATCTCCAGGACGACGAGTTCACCAAGCTCCTGAACGACAAGAACGTCGAGGTGAAGGCGGTCGGGCCGCGCACCTCGGTGGCGTCGGTGCTGTTCAGCCTGCTGCCGCTGCTGGTCTTCATCGCCATCTTCGTCTACCTGGGCCGCTCGGCCCGCCGGCAGCTGGCCGGCATGGGCGGCATCGGCCGCTCCCGGGCCAAGGTGTTCGACGCCGAGCGGCCCGACACCACCTTCGCGGACGTGGCCGGCTACGAGGGGGCCAAGCGCGAGGTCACCGAGGTGGTCGACTTCCTCAAGTACCCGGACCGCTACCGGCGGGCCGGGGCCGTCGGGCCCAAGGGCGTGCTCATGGTCGGCCCCCCGGGCACCGGCAAGACCCTGCTCGCCCGGGCCGTGGCCGGCGAGGCCCACGTGCCCTTCATCTCGGTCACCGGCAGCTCGTTCGTGGAGATGTTCGTGGGCGTGGGCGCAGCCCGGGTCCGCGACCTGTTCGCCGAGGCCCGCAAGCGCGCCCCCTCGATCGTGTTCATCGACGAGATCGACGCCATCGGCCAGCGCCGCGGCGGCCAGTTCGTCTCCAACGACGAGCGCGACCAGACCCTGAACCAGATGCTGGCCGAGATGGACGGGTTCGATGTGGCCACCGGGGTGGTCGTGATGGCCGCCACCAACCGGCCCGAGACCCTCGACCCGGCCCTGCTCCGGCCGGGCCGCTTCGACCGCCAGGTGGTCATCCCCCTGCCCGCCCAGAAGGAGCGCCGGGCCATCCTGGAGGTGCATGCCCGCGGCAAGCAGCTCGGGCCGGACGTGGAGCTGGACGTGGTCGCCCGCGGCACCCCCGGCTTCTCCGGGGCCGACCTGGCCAACCTGGTCAACGAGGCGGCCATCTTCGCCGTCCGGGCCGGCCGGGACGTGATCAGCGCCTACGACTTCTCCGAGGCCCGGGACCGGATCCTGCTCGGGCGGCGTGACAGCTCCAATGCCCTGCTGCCGGACGAGAAGCGGGCGGTGGCCGTGCACGAGTCCGGCCACGCCCTGGTCGCCGCGATCTCCGAGCATGGCGACCCGGTGGCCAAGGTCACCATCCTGCCCGCCGGCCAGGCCCTGGGGGTGACCGAGCAGCTCCCGATCGACGAGCGCCACCTCTACACCGAGGGCTACCTCAAGGACTCCCTGGCCATCCGCATGGGCGGCCGGGTGGCCGAGCAGATCGTGTTCGGCCAGACCTCCACCGGGGCCTCCAACGACCTGGCCGGCGCCACCGACCTGGCCACCCGGATGGTGCGCGAGTTCGGCATGAGCGAGACCCTTGGGCCGGTCGGGTTCGCCTCCGGCAGCCCCATGTACCTGGGTGGCGAGGAGGTCCGCAGCCGCCCCTACGCCGAGGCGACCCAGCGGGTGGTCGACGAGGAGGTCGGCAAGCTGCTGCGCGAGGCCGAGGGCCGGGCCATGGCCATGCTGACCGAGCACCGCGACGCCCTGGAGCGCCTCACCGATCTCCTCCTGGAGCGCGAGACCGTCGACGGCACCGACGTCGACGAGGTCCTGGGCCGCATCCCCGGCCAGCGCCAGCCCGTCGGCGCCACCGGCCACAGCGCCAGCGCAACGCCCCCAGATGCCGCCGGCGCTGCGGACGCTTGACCCGACGCTGGCCCGCCGGCTGGTCCTCAGCCGGCAGCGCCTGGCCGGCCCGCCACCCCTAGGGCCCGGCCCCGAGGCGATCATGGAGGTGGCCACCGACCTGGCCTCCCTCCAGCTGGACCCGATCAGCGTGGTCGCCCGCAGCCACCAGCTGGTCCTCTGGAGCCGCCTGGGGCGCTACGACCTGGCCGACCTGGACGGGCTCCTCTGGCGCGACCGGCGGCTGTTCGAGTACTGGGCCCACGCGGCCGCGATCGTCTGCACCGACGACTACCCGATCCACTCGCTGCTGATGCGCCGGTACCCGTCGGCCCGCCACGCCCAGCTGCGCGCCTGGCTGGCCGACAACCAGGCCCTGCGCCGCTCCATCCTGCGCCAGCTCCGGGCCGGCGGGCCGCTGCCGACCCGGGCGCTGGAGGACCGGGCCGCGACCGACTGGCGGTCCAGCGGCTGGACCCAGGGCCGCAACGTCGACCGCATGCTCGACCTCCTCTGGACCCAGGGCCGCATCATGGTCGCCGGCCGCCAGGGCCAGCAGCGGGTCTGGGACCTGGCCGAGCGCTGCCTCCCCCCGTGGGCCCCGACCCGCCGCCCGCCCGAGCGCGAGGTCGTCCGCCTGTCCGCCCAGCGCAGCCTCCGCGCCCTCGGCGTCGCCACCGCCCGGGACATCGACCGCAGCTTCACCGCCGGCCGCTACCCGGGCCTGCCCTCCGTCCTGGCCGGGCTGCAGCGGTCAGGCCAGGTCGAGCAGGTCCGCCTGACCGCCGACGGCGCCGAGCGGCCCGGGCCGTGGTTCGTCCACGCCGACGACCTGCCCCTCCTCGACCGCCTCGAGTCCGGCGACTGGCGGCCCCGGACGACCCTGCTGTCGCCCTTCGACAACCTGATCATCAACCGCGAGCGGACCGACCGCCTGTTCGGCTTCAGCTTCCGCATGGAGATCTACGTCCCCAGGGCGGCCCGCCGCTACGGCTACTACGTCCTCCCCATCCTCCACGGCGACCGGCTCATCGGCCGGGTCGACCCGGCCCTGGACCGGGCCACCGGCCGCCTGGTCGTGCACGCCATCCACGCCGAGCCCGACGCCCCCGCCTCGGCCGGCCCCGCCGTCGCCACCGCCCTCGGGGAGCTGGCCGGCTTCGTCGGCGCCACCGGCCTCGACCTCCGCCAGCCACCTCCCGAGGTGTGGCGCACCGGCTTCGCCTAGTTCGCGGGCCGGCGGGCCTGGACGGCCAGCACCTGGACGCGCCCGAGGGGGTGGCGGCCGGCGGTCACGTCGGAGAAGCCAGCCCGCTCGACCTGGGCGACCAGGTCCTGGCCCTGCTCCCAGGTCAGGGCGTGGTGCCGGAACCAGCCCCCCGGCCGGGTCAGGCGCTCGGCGATCAGCAACCGCCCACCCGGCTGGAGCACGCGGTGGACCTCGGCCAGCCCGGCCTCCGGGTCGGACCAGTGGTGGAACGAGGCCACCGCCCAGACCACCGTCGCCGACCCGTCCCCGAGCGGGATCCGCTCCGCGGTCCCGTCGACCACCCGCACCCGTCCCGACAGCGCCCCCGGCGTCCGCCACCCGGCGATCCGCCGCATCTGCCCCGACGGCTCGACCCCCACCGCCTCGGCCCCCCGCTCGGCCGCCTCCCGCAGGAACCTCCCCGGCCCACACCCGACATCCACCACCCGGTCCCCGACCCTCACCCCCGCCAGCTCCGCCGCCAGGCGCGCGCTCCGTCCCCGCCCGAACGACATCGTCAGCCCGGCGAGCAGCCCCAGCACCCCCTCGAAGTCCCCCCGCCCCGGGTGGAAGTGCGCCCGGGGGCCGCTGCTGGCCTTGTGCCCGAGCTGTGCCTGGTCCCCGGGGTGTGCCCGGTCCCCGGGGTGTGCCCGGTCCCCGGGGTGTGCCCGGTGCCCGTGCTCCGCTTCGCGTCCCTGTCCCATCCGAACCCCTCCGAACCCGGTTACTGACCGCGGGTCAGTATTCACTGAC
>CALGFH010000140.1 GCA_937881255.1 uncultured Actinomycetes bacterium | reverse complement strand
CCCCCGGACCCCCCTGGCCCTTGGGGACCTCGAACACGATCCCGCCCGGCGCCGCCACCCGCCCGACGTCGGCCAGGGCGGCCACGTCGCAGCGCCGTTCGATCTCGGCGTCCAGCAGGCCGATCTGGGTGGAGCCGGCCTGCTCCACCGCGGTCACCGCCGAGCTGGGGTCGGCCACCACCAGCGTCCCGCCCTGCCCGACCCAGTCGAGCACCGCCTGGCGCCGCTCCGGGGTCAGGTCGTCGCTGAGCAGCAGCGCCGTCTCGGTCCCGGACCCGGGCCGGTCGGCGGAGACCCGCACCTCACCGCCCAGCTCCCCCAGCACCTCGACCAGCCCCTTGGTCCCGAGCGGCCCCGGCGACGCCGGGTCCAGCGGGTTCCCCTCCTCACCCGGCCGCCCCGCGACCGCCACCACCAGCGCCACCCCGAGCACCACCCCAACCCATGGCAGCGCCCGCCCGACCCCGACCCGCGCCCCGGTCCCCGCGCTCATGTACCGGCTCGCTGGAGGACGCGGTCGGACAGGTCGCGGAGGTGGGCCGCCTCCTGGGCTCCGGTGTCGGAGCGGCCGTACCAGGCGACCTCGAACAGCTCGGTGGCCCCGGCGAAGTCGCCGGCGGCGTCGGGCAGGGCCCGGCCGACCTCCCGCCGGTATTCGCCGGCGGTCCGGCCCGGCACCTCCTCGACCAGCCCGCGGAAGGCGAGGTCGGCCACCAGGGCCCGGTAGCGGGAGCGGACCGCCTCCCGCCAGGCCCCGGCCCGCTCGTGGGCCTCGGCCTCGGCCCGCCACTCGGCCGCCGACCGCCGCCGGCCCCCGGGGACCGCCGCCGCGACCTCCGGGCTGGGCGTCAGCCCCCGGGAGAACCGGGCCACCAGCACCCCCACCCCGAGCAGGACCAGCCCGAGCAGGACCAGCCCGACGATCCCCCCGGCCCCGCTCCCGCCGAGCGCCGCCAGCAGCCGCCCGATCAGCTCCAGCACCCAGTCGATCGCCCGCTCCAGCAACGACCGCTCGGGCACCCGGAACTCGGGTCTCGACAGGACCTCCCGGGTCACCTCCCGCACCTGCTCCGGGTCCCGCACCGGCACCCGGAGCCCGCCCTGTTCCTGCCCCTGGCCCCATGCCCACCCGGGCCCGGTCAGCGCCCAGCCGGTCAGCGCCCAGCCGGCCAGGAGCCCGGCCGCGGCACCCAGCCGCCAGCGGTGGCCGCCAGGCCCGGGCCCGGGCTCGGGCCGGGGAGCCGGGGGCGGGGGAGACGGGTCAGCGGGCCGGGGCACCGCGGTCCAGCTCGGCGGCGATCATCTGCAGGTCGAAGCCCTCGTTCCTGATCCGGAGGTCGAAGTAGACCAGGGTGGCCAGGATCGACACGAACGGCGTCGTGATCAGGGCGGGCAGGATGGCGCCGATGGCGGCCAGGATCCATCCCCAGCGGTAGCCGACGGCCAGGGCGGCGACCGAGAACGGGCCGGCCAGGATGTTCCCGAGGAACCCGGCCAGGATGCCGCTCCCGATGCCGATGGCCATGACCGGCCAGAACCGGGGGCGGACCAGGGTCACCGACCGGGCCATGGCCTGGATCGGCCCGGCCTCCTCGACCATCACCGCCGGGGTGGTCACCAGGAAGAAGGTCATCGGGACGAGGACGCCGACGATGCAGATCACCAGCCCGCCCAGCTTGAGCAGCAGGGTCAGGAAGAACACGGCCAGCAGGACCAGGAAGCGCCGTCCGGTGGCCCGCATGGCCGGGCCGGCCTTGAGCTCGCCGCCGAGGTAGCTGGCGGCGACGATCATGGAGGTGGCGCCGCCGATGAACGGGGTCACGAGGACCGTGGCCAGGCCGGCGATCAGGCTGCCGATCAGGGGCCCGTTGGATGCCTGGGGGCCGGCGGCCTCCTCCAGCAGCGACGGGTCCTGCATGAACTCGAGGAAGCCGTAGCCGCCGAGCAGGTCGCGCTGGAAGAACGCCGCCACCAGGTTGACCGGGATCAGGAACACGGCCGCGACCAGGACGATGGTGCCCAGGTTGGCCTTGAGCAGCCGGAACGACCCGTCGAGGAGGTCGCTGAACATCATCGGGTGCAGCGGCAGCGGGCCCGTTCGCGCCGACCCGGCCTTCGGCAGCGGCGGGTACGGCGACGGCACCCCCCACCCCGGCCCCCCGGCCCCACCCGGCGGCGGCCCCCACCCCGGCGGCGCCCCACCGGGCGGCGGCCCCCAGCCCGGCGGCCCGCCCGGCGGTCCCGGCGCCGGCGACCCCGGCGGCGGCCCCCACCCCGGCGGCCCGCCAGGCGGCCCCGGCGGCGGCGATCCCGGCGGAGGCCCCCAGGCCGGCGGCCCGCCGGGCGGTGTCTCCCAACCGGGCGCCGATCCCCCGGGTGGGGGCGTGCCTGGCTGGCCGGACGGCTGGCCCGGTGGTTCCCAGGGGGGCGGTGCGCTGCTCACGGCCTTCCTTTCATCGGCGCTCGCGCGCATTGTCACGAGGCCGCACGGACCGGTCAACGGCGTCTGGGACGTCTGTGGAAAAGGTGGATACTCCACTGTTGGGCCCCGACATGACATCCTTGGCCGATTGTCGGTGCTGGGAAGGGGGCGGTAACGCGTGAAGGGCAGGGTACTGGTCGTCGACGACGACCCGTCGCTGGGCGAGATGCTCGGGATCGTCCTCCGTCAGGAGGGCTTCGAGCCGGTGTTCGTGCGCTCCGGCGACCAGGCCATCGCCGCCTTCCACCAGGCCAAGCCCGACCTGGTCCTGCTCGACCTCATGCTGCCCGGCAAGGACGGCCTGGAGATCTGCCGTGAGCTGCGGCTGGAGTCGGGCGTCCCCATCGTGATGCTGACGGCCAAGACCGACACCGTCGACGTCGTCCTCGGGCTCGAGTCCGGGGCCGACGACTACATCACCAAGCCCTTCTCGGCCAAGGAGCTGGTGGCCCGCATCCGGGCCCGGCTGCGCCGCCGCGACACCGAAGGCGCCGAGACCCTGCGGTTCCACGACATCGAGATGGACGTCATGGCCCACCAGGTCACCAAGAACGGCAAGTCGGTGAACCTGACCCCGCTCGAGTTCGAGCTGCTGGCCACCCTGGCCAGGCGGCCGCGCCAGGTGTTCACCCGCGAGGTGCTGCTCGAGCAGGTCTGGGGCTACCGCTACGCCGGCGACACCCGCCTGGTGAACGTGCACGTCCAGCGGCTCCGGGCCAAGATCGAGGACGACCCGGAGAATCCCCGGGTGGTGCAGACTGTCAGAGGCGTCGGCTACCGGATCGGGCCGGAGGGCGGCGCCGTCGAATCCTCGGCCCAGGCGGGTGATCAGGGATAGGAGTTGGCCGCTTCAGCCTCGCCCGGCTCGACCTGCGGGCCAGGGTGGTGCTGTTCACCTCCGCGATCGTGGTCGGGGCGCTGCTGCTGCTCGGCGCCGCCCTGCACGCGCTGCTGGCCAAGTCGCTCTACACCCAGCAGAGCGCCGACGCGGTGCTCCAGGTGAAGCAGCTCACCCGCCCCAACGAGCTGGTTGAGATCACCGGCCTCGACACCAGGCAGGTCCAGCTCGAGCTGCAGGACCGGCTCACCAGCGGCCAGAGCGGCCAGCCCAGCTTCGAGGCGCTGGTCCTGCGCGGCGTCGACGGGACCGAGACCGCCTCCGACGAGAACTACCTCTTCCGGCACGTGCCCGCCAAGCTGGCCGAGGCGGTCACCGCGCGCAACGAGCTGGCCTATGTGTACATCCGCTCGCCCGTCGGCCCCGGCCGCATGCTGGTCGTCGGGGCACCGCTGCGCATCGACCAGAGCGACGTCGGCGTCCAGGCGGCCTACTTCTTCTACCCACTCAACTTCCAGGAGGAGACGCTCGCCAAGCTGCGCAACTTCCTGCTGATCGTGGGCGCCGGGCTGCTCGCGGCCGTGGTCATCCTGGCCGCGATCTCGATCGGCCGGGTGCTCAAGCCGATCCAGCGGGCCAGGGACGTCGCCGAGGAGATCGCGGCCGGCAACCTGGCCGCCCGCATCCCCCAGGCGACCAGCCAGGACGACTTCGGCAAGCTGGCCGAGTCCTTCAACCGCATGACCGACAACCTGGCCCAGAAGATCGGCGAGCTGGAGCACGTGGGCAGCCTCCAGGCCCGGTTCGTGTCCGACGTCAGCCACGAGCTGCGCACCCCGCTGGCCACGGTGCGCATGGCCGCCGACTACATCCACGCCGCCCGGGCCGGCCTGCCGCCGGACGCCCAGCGGGCCGCCGTGCTGCTGGAACGCGAGCTGGAGCGGTTCGAGAACCTGCTCGAGGACCTCCTGGAGATCAGCCGCTTCGACGCCGGCGTGATCAACCTGGAGCCGGTCGAGGTCGACCTCAGCGGCCTGCTCGACGAGGTGGTCGACGCCCTCGACCCGATCGCCCACGGCCGCAAGGTCGACGTCGCCCTCGAGGTCGACCGCAGCCAGGGCCAGCCGCTGGTCGCGGCCGACCCCCGCCGGCTCGACCGGGTCTTCTCCAACCTGGTCAAGAACGCCATCGAGCACACCGTCGAGGGCAGCGTCCGGATCTGGGTGGGCCGCCGCGCCCGCGACGTGGTCGTCACCGTCGCCGACGAGGGCGAGGGCATCCCGGCCGAGGACCTGCCCCACATCTTCGAGCGCTTCTACCGGGCCGACGTCCACCGGGCCAGGACCCTCGGCGGCACCGGGCTCGGGCTGGCCATCGCGCTGGAGAACGTGAACCTGCACCGGGGCTCGATCGACGTCCAGAGCGAGGTCGGCCAGGGGTCGACCTTCACCGTCACCCTGCCGGCCATCGACCCCAAGCCGGAGCCCGTCGACGGCCAGGTCACCGAGGCGCAGCCCGAGCCGGCAGCCGTCCCGGAGGTCGCCGTCGGTGGCTAGCCGTCCCTCCCGTCTCCTCCGTCCCGTCGTCGTCCTG
>CALGFH010000139.1 GCA_937881255.1 uncultured Actinomycetes bacterium | reverse complement strand
CATCGCCTCGCTGCTGCTCACGACCGAGACCCTGGTCGTGGACAAGCCGGAGGAGAAGGAGGAGGCCGGCGCCGCCGGTGGCCACGGCCACCCGCACGGCATGGGCATGTAGCTCGCTCCACCCGCACGAACGAACGGGCCCCGGCCACGACGGCCGGGGCCCGTTCGCGTGCCGGGACCTCGCTAGCCGATACCGCCGTCCTTGGTCAGCTGGGCGAGCAGCTGGTGGCAGGTGACGGCCCGCTGGGCGTCCTCCTGCTGGCACATGCGGATGAACGCCAGCACGTCGTCGTGGCCCTCGGCGTCCTCCAGGTACTTGCCGTAGGTGTAGCCGGACTTGAGGGCGTGGTACTGGATGCTGACGAGGTCGTAGACGATGTCGTCGGCCGGGGTGTGATCGCTGCCCATGCCGCCTCCTCTGGGGCCGATTGCCGGACGAACCACCGATACCACCACAGCATCGGGCACAACCTTCGCTACCCTCGTCCCATGTCCGAAGCCCCGGCCCTGGCCGTCGCCCGCTCCTGGCACGAGGCGATGAACGCCCGCGACGTCGAGCGCCTGGTGTCCCTGGCCCACGACGACGTCGAGGTCGCCGGGCCACGCGGGGTCGGCCGCGGCACCGAGCTGCTGCGGGCCTGGATGGGCCGCCAGACCGGCGAGGTCGGCCTCCGCCTGGAGGCCAGGCGCTTCTTCGTCAGGGACGACACCGTGGTGGTCGACCAGCTGGCCGAGTGGCGCGCGGCCGCCACCGGCGAGGTCGTCGAGGGCCACGAGGTCGGGTCGGTGCTGGTCGTCCGCGACGGCCGGGTGGCCGCCTTCGCCCGCCACCCCGACCTCGGCGCCGCCCTGCACGCCGCCGGCCTCGACCCCTCCGACGAGATCGCCGGGGGCTAGCCGGCCGCCGGGCCCGGGTCGCCCAGGTCCCAGAACGGGCCGGTGAGCCCGAGCTCGGCGAACACGACGGCCGCCTCCTCCGGGGTGCGCCGGCGGTGGTCGTCGTGCAGCCGGTCGCCGTACCAGACCTTGCCCAGCCGCCACATCGTGGTGAGGTCCAGCACCGCCCCGACCCGCTCGCCCTCGGCCGCCGCCCACCGCTCGACACACTCCCGGTCGCAGGCCAGGCGGATGGTCGAGCAGGTGGCGACCACGTCGTCCCACCAGCGGGCCGCCGGGACCAGGAAGTGGGCCACGTACGGCTCGGGCGGCGGCGCCCCGGGGTCGGCCAGCAGGGCCAGCGGCCGCCCGCAGCCGAGGCAGGTGGTGGCCACCAGGACCTGCTGGCCGAGGGCGGCCATGATCCCGAAGGAGTCCCAGGCGCAGCCGCCCCACCACTTCTGCTCGGCCGAGGCGACCACGAAGTGCATTGGGGCGGCCGAGAAGGGATGGGCCATGCGGATCCCGACCCGGTCGTCGTCCAGGACCAGCACGTGGTCGTCGTGCAGCCGTCCCCAGCCGGCCATGACCTCCTCGACCCCGAGCTGGAGACGGCGGGCCGCCTCGGCGGCGGTGGGCGGGCGGCCCTCCTCCACGAACTCCCGGTAGACGACCTGGCGCAGCTCGCGCAGGCGCTGGGTGTCGTCGGCGTCCACGGTCGCTCCTCCCACTGTGGCGGTACCGGGACGAAGAGTACGCTGGTCGGAGCACACGGGAGCCCGGGCCACCGGGCTGAGAGGGCGGCTACGGGGCCGCCGACCGTTGGAACCTGCACCGGATAATGCCGGCGGAGGGAGGAGATCGGACAATGACCCACCAGCCTTCCGCTGACGCCGTGGTGGTCGGGGGCGGGGTCATCGGCCTCGGCATCGCCTGGCGGGCCGCCCTCGCCGGGATGGCCGTCACCGTGGTCGACGACGCGCCCGGCCGGGGCGCGTCCTGGGCCGCCGCCGGCATGCTCGCCCCGGTCACCGAGGTCCACTACGGTGAGCGTCCCCTGCTCCAGCTCAACCTGGCCGCGGCCGCCCGCTGGCCCGGCTTCGCCGCCGAGCTCGAGGAGGCCAGCGGCCAGCCCGTCGGCTACCGCCCCGGCGGCACCCTGGCCGTGGCCCGCGACGCCGACGACAACGCCGCCCTCGAGGACCTCTACCAGTTCCAGCTCCGCTGCGGCCTCGAGGTCGAGCGCCTCCGCAGCCGCGAGTGCCGCCAGCTCGAGCCCGGCCTCGCCCCCAGCATCCGCGGCGGCGTCCTCGCCTCCGGCGACCACCAGGTCGACAACCGCGCCCTGGTCGAGGCCCTCCTGGCCGCCTGCTCCCGCGCCGGGGTCCGGATGGTGCCCGGCCGGGTGGCCGAGCTGGCGGTGACGGGGGACCGCGTCACCGGGGTCGTCCTCGCCGGCACGGGCCACGGGGGCGAGGACGCCGGGCCGGGGCCCGCCCCTTCCCGGCCCGCCGGGGAGGCCCTGGCCGCCGGGACGGTGGTGCTGGCCGCCGGGTGCTGGAGCGGGGGGATCGGGGGGCTGGCGGCCGAGGCGCTGCCGCCGGTGCGGCCGGTGAAGGGGCAGCTGCTGTACCTGCGGGGCCCGGCCGACCAGCCGCTGTGCCAGGGCAACGTGCGGGGGCTGGAGGTCTACGTGGTGCCCAGGGGGGACGGCCGGGTCGTGGTCGGGGCGACCGTGGAGGAGCAGGGGTTCGACACCCGGGTGACCGCCGGTGCCGTCCACGAGCTGCTCCGGGCCGCGCTGGAGCTGCTGCCCGACGTGGCCGAGCTGGAGCTGACGGAGACCGTGGTCGGCCTGCGCCCGGGGTCGCCCGACAACGCGCCCATGCTCGGCCCGACCGGCCCCGAGGGGCTGGTGGTGGCCACCGGCCACTACCGCAACGGCATCCTGCTCACCCCGGTCACCGCCGACGCGATCGCCGAGCTGCTGGCCACCGGCAAGGTCCCCGAGATGATCGCCCCGTTCGGCCCGGCCCGGTTCGCCGGCGTGCCAGCGGGGTCGGGGAGGAGGGTGTCGTGACCGTGATCGTCAACGGCCAGCCGGCCCAGGTCGCGCCCGGCCAGACCGTGGCCGGCCTCCTGACCGGCCTTGGCCACCCACCCGGCGGGCCCGGCATCGCCGTCGCCCTCAACGGCGAGGTGGTCCCCCGCAGCGCCTGGCCCACCACCGCCCTCGACGACAACGACCGCCTCGAGGTGCTCGGCGCCTCCCAAGGAGGGTAGTGATGGACGACCCCCTCGTCATCGCCGGGCAGACGTTCACCTCCCGGCTGGTCATGGGGACCGGCGGGGCGGCCAGCCTGGAGGCGCTGGAGCAGGCGCTGGCCGCCTCGGGGACCGAGATGACCACCGTCGCCCTCCGCCGGACCAGCCCGGGGGCCAGAGGCTCGATCCTGGACGTGCTGCGGCGGGTCGGGTGCCGCCTGCTGCCCAACACCGCCGGCTGCTTCACCGCCCGCGACGCCGTCCGCACGGCCAAGCTGGCCCGCGAGGCCTTCGACACCGACTGGATCAAGCTCGAGGTCATCGGCGACGACCGGACCCTGCTCCCGGACGCGGTCGAGCTCCGCGACGCCGCCGAGACCCTGGTCGACGACGGCTTCACCGTCCTCGCCTACACCAACGACGACCCGGTCCTGGCCCGCCACCTGGCCGAGCTCGGCTGCGCCGCGGTCATGCCGCTGGGGTCGCCGATCGGGTCCGGCATGGGCATCACCAACCCCTACAACCTGCGCATCATCATCGAGCAGGCGACCGTCCCGGTGATCCTCGACGCCGGGGTCGGCACCGCCTCGGACGCGGCCATCGCCATGGAGCTCGGCTGCGACGCCGTCCTGCTGGCCAGCGCCGTCACCCGCGCCCAGGACCCGGCCCTGATGGCCGAGGCCATGCGCAAGGCCGTCGAGGCCGGCCGCCTCGCCCACCGCGCCGGCCGCATCCCCCGCCGCCTCTACGCCGAAGCCTCCACCCCTGCCGAAGGCGTGCCCGACCTCTCGGACCGCCCGGCCGAAGGCACCCGCGAGCCCCACGGCGAGCCCCGCCAGCCCACCGCGCCCGGCGAACGGGTCGGATGAGCGCGGGACGCCGGGACGGGGCGGGGCGGCGGGAGCGGCTGGCGGCCTCCCGGCTGTACCTGTGCACGCCGATCCGGCCCGACCTGGCCGAGTTCGCGGACGTTGTCCTGGCCGCGGGGGTGGACCTGATCCAGCTCCGCGACAAGCAGGCCGAGGCCGCCCCCCTGCTGGACGCCGCGGCCGTCCTGCGCGAGGCCGCCGACCGCCACGGCGCCCTGTTCGCGGTCAACGACCGCGCCGACATCGCCCTGGCCGCCGGGGCCGACGTCCTCCACCTCGGCCAGGACGACCTCCCCCTCCCCTGGGCCCGCCGCATCCTCGGCGACGACGTCCTCCTCGGCCGCTCCACCCACGACCCCGACCAGGCCGCCCGCGCCGCCACCGAGCCCTGGGACTACCTGGTCGCCGGCCCCGTCTGGGCAACCACCACCAAACCGGGCCGCCCCGCCACCGGCACCTCCCTGATCACGTCCGTCGCCGCCCTCGACCCACCCCAACCCTGGTTCGCCATCGGCGGCATCGACCCCACCAACCTCCCCCAGGTCACCGCCGCCGGCGCCACCCGCATCGTGGTCGTCCGCGCCATCACCGATGCTCCCGACCCAGCCGCCGCCACCCGCACCCTCCTCCACCACCTCAACGCCTGAGGGAAGGCACCGAGCCGAGCAGGTGCGGGTTGCCGGGGCCCCGGCGCGCCGCCGGTTCGAGAACACGAGAACCGGTCGGTGCCTGGCGCGCCGGGGCTTCCGGCTGATCGCGGGGAATCCCGGCTGTTGGTGGCGCGTGCCCGCTCGTCGCCGTCGAACCCGGCTCTTCGCGGGCTCGTACCGCTGTTCGCGGGCGCATACCACTGGTCGTGGGCTCGAACCCACTGGTCGTGGGTGCCTGCCCTCGTCGCCGGGGCCCGGGTGGTCGCGGGCGCGAACCGCGGTCGCCTGGGCTTCCCGTTGATCGGTTGGTGGGGGACCGGTCGGCGGCGGTGGGTGGCGTCGCCTGCCGGTGGGCGACGCCGGTAGGGCCGCGGGCCGACGGTCGACCGGTCCCCGCGTCAGCTGGCCATGCGGCCCTCCAGGTAGGCGGCCCAGTAGCGGGCCCGGTCGCGGTTGGGGGTGGGGACCCGGCGGTGGGAGCTGGCGTCGCGGAGGAGCCAGGCGATCGTCTGGAGGTCGGCGCACTCCATGTCCGGGTCGATCGCGGCCGACCAGTAGATGGCGGCGTCGCGAAGCTCCTCGGGCGTGCCCCGGCCCTGGCCGATCTCACGCAGCAGCTCCCCAACGGTGGCCGCGTCGTCCGGGCCGATCGTCGTTCTCATCAGCATCCGCCGGCTCCTCCCCTCTGTGCGTTCCGAGACCCTCTCTGTTCGAACGTATGTTCGATCAAGAGGGCGCCGGAGTCAAGCCCGCTGGCGGAATCTGTGGACAGCGAGCGTGAGCGCGGCCAGGAGGGCGACGACCGCCCCGGCGCCGGTGGCCACACGCTGGCGGTCCCGCCACGTCCAGGCAGTCCGGGACCCGGCCGGACGGGCCGCCGGGGTCGCCCCGACCCGGGCCAGGCCGGCCGAGGCCAGCGCCTCGGAGGCGGCCGGGTGGTGGCGCTCGACGGCCCGGGGCGGACGGGTGAGGAGCGCGGCCAAGCTGGACGGCCGGACGGGGCCCGGCAGCCGCAGGCCGGTCTGGGCCGAGCGGCCGCGGCCGAAGCCCCAGTCGAGCATCCTCCCGGCGTCGGCCGCGTTGTCGGGGCTGTGCAGCACCACCGCGATCAGGGTCCGCCCGCCCCGGGTGGCCGCGGCGGCCAGGCAGTGGCCGGCGTCGTCGGTGAACCCGGTCTTGACCCCGACGGCGCCCCGGTAGCCGAGCAGGAACCGGGAGCGGGCGGTGAGGGTGTGGCGGCGGCCGCTGGGCGAGATGAAGGCCGCGTGGCGCTTGCGCACGACCCGGGCCAGCCACGGGTCCTGGAGGACGGCCCTGGCCAGGATGGCCAGGTCGAAGGCGGTCGAGCGGTGGCCGCGGGCGTCCAGGCCGTGCGGGTTGCGCCAGGAGGAGGCGCGGAGGCCGAGCCGCGCCGACTCGGCGTCCATGGCCCGGGCGAAGCGGGCCACCGACCCGCCGGCCGCCTCGGCCAGCATCACGGCGACGTCGTTGGCGGACACGATCATCAGGGCCTTGAGGGCCTGGCCGACGGTGAGCTTCTGCCCGCGCTTCATGGCCAGGCGCCGGGCCGGCTGGGCGGCCGCCGTCTTGGAGGCCACCGTCACCGCGTCCAGGTCGAGGCTGGCCCGCACGGCCAGGGCGGTCAGCATCTTGGTCAGGCTGGCCGGCGGCACGGGCGTGCGGCTGCGCCGCCCCCAGAGCACCGCCCCGGTCTGCGGGTCGACCAGGATCGCGTACCTGGCCCTGACCACCCGCCCAGGACCCGAACCCGCCCGTGGCGCAGCCGGCCCACGCGGCAGCCCGACCCCGCTGAACCGGGCCCCCCGGAGGGGGAGCGTAGCCGACCCGGGAAACGGCCGCGTCCCGTTGTCCACAGCCCCCGACCCGGGGAACGGGCGGGTCCCGCTGTCCGCAGCCCGGAGTCCCGCGGCCTCGGACCCCGCAGTGGCCCCCGACCCCGCGGTCGCTGGGACGGCTTCGGCCGCGACCATGCTGGCCGCCAGGAGCAGGGCGGCCAGGAGGAGCCGGAGGGACCGGCGTGGCAAGGTGGGGCGCGTCGGCATCGCGGCCGCAGTGTCGCACCGGGCGACGAGCCGGACAAGGACGTCGCTCCGGTTGTGAGGGGCCGGCATCCACTAGAATCATCCGGCGCTATTTCCGTCACCCGAAATCAGGAGCCTGCCAGCATGCGCGTCACCGTGATCGGCGCCGGCCACGTCGGCCTCGTCACCGCCGCCTGCCTCGCCCACGTCGGCCACGACGTGGTGGTCGACGATGACGACGCCAGCAAACTGGACCTCATCCGTGAGGGCCGCTCCTGGTTCTTCGAGCCGGGCCTCCAGGAGCTGCTGGGGGAGGTGGTCCGGTCGGGCCGGCTCCGGATCGCCGGCGACAAGGCCGAGGCCGTCGGCCACGGGACCGTGATCTTCATCTGCGTCGGCACCCCGAGCCGCGGCGACGGCAGCCCCAACCTGGCCTATGTCGAGGCGGTGGCCAGGGAGGTGGCCCGCTCCCTGCCCGAGGGCGAGTTCCGCCTGGTCTGCGAGAAGTCGACCGTGCCGGTGCAGACCGGCGAGCGGGTCGCCCAGGTCATCGCCCGCGAGGCCAGGCCGGGGGCCGACTGGGAGGTCGCCTCCAATCCCGAGTTCCTGCGCGAGGGCTCGGCCGTGGTCGACACCCTCGACCCGGACCGGGTGGTCGTCGGCACCGCCTCCGAGCGGGGCCTGGCCGCCCTGCGCGAGCTGTACCAGCCAATCCTGGAGCGCTCGGGCGCGCCCTTCCTGGCCACCGACCGGGCCACCGCCGAGCTCATCAAGCACGCCTCCAACGCCTTCCTGGCCACCAAGATCAGCTTCATCAACTCGGTGGCCAGGGTGTGCGAGCGGTCGGGGGCCGACGTCGAGCTGGTCGCGCGGGGCATGGGCCTGGACCCGCGCATCGGCGTCCACTTCCTCAAGGCCGGGGCCGGCTACGGGGGCAGCTGCTTCCCCAAGGACGTGGCCGCCTTCGCCCACCGCTCCCGCGAGCTGGGCGTCGACTTCGGCATCCTCAACGAGGTGGCCAAGATCAACCACGAGGCCAGGCGGGCCGTGGTCGACAAGGTCCGCGACGCCCTCTGGCACCTGGACGGCAAGCGGGTCGGGATGCTGGGCCTGTCGTTCAAGCCCAACACCGACGACCTGCGCGAGGCGCCCTCGATCGACGTGGCCCGCGACCTGCTGGCCGACGGCGCCCGGGTGGTCGCCTACGACCCGGTGGCCGGCGACCTGGCGGCCCGGCAGGTACCCGGCCTGGAGCTGGCCGACAAGGCGGCCGAGGTCGCCGACGGCGCCCACGCCCTGGTCCTGATGACCGAGTGGGCCGAGTTCAGCGACCTCGACCCGGCCGACCTCCGCTCCCGCATGGCCTACCCGATCCTGGTCGACGCCCGCAACGCGCTCGACGCCGAGGCGTTCGTGGCCGCCGGCTTCACCGTCGCCGGGGTCGGCCGCCCGGTCCGGGCCCCGGCCGACGGGAGCCGCTGAGGTGCCAAGGGCCCTGATCACCGGCGGCGCCGGCTTCCTCGGGTCCCACCTGTGCCGGCGGCTGCTGGGCGAGGGCTGGGACGTCGTCTGCATGGACAACTTCCTCACCGGCCGGGCCAGCAACGTCGACGACCTCGTGGGGAACCGGTTCCAGCTGCTCAACGTCAACGTGACCGACTTCATCCACGTGCCCGGCCCGCTCGACGCCGTGCTCCACTTCGCCTCGCCGGCCAGCCCGATCGACTACCTCAAGTACCCGATCCAGACCCTCAAGGTCGGTGCCCTGGGCACCCACCACGCCCTCGGCCTGGCCAAGGAGAAGCAGGCCCGCTTCCTGCTCGCCTCGACCAGCGAGGTCTACGGCGACCCCCAGGTCCACCCCCAGCCCGAGTCCTACTGGGGCCACGTCAACCCCATCGGCCCCCGCGGCGTCTACGACGAGGCCAAGCGCTTCGCCGAGGCCCTGGCCATGGCCTACCACCGCACCCACGGGGTCCAGGTCCGCATCGTCCGCATCTTCAACTCCATCCTCGCCGACGAGCAGGTGCTCTACGACGACGGGCAGGAGCTCCGCCGCGAACCGGTGGAGGAACTGGCGAAGCGGTTGGGAGGCAGGCCGTTGCCGAGCGGCTTCCGCGTCCCGGCGTTCGACCACGACGCGCGGATGCGGGCGGCCGGGGCCTCGGCGCTGATCGGGCACCCGACGTCGGCCCGGTGCTACGAGGTCCACACCGCGTACGGCCGCTCCATCAAGGTGACCGGTGATCACAGCCTGTTCGTGGAAGGGCCGGATGGCCGGCCGGAGGCCCGCCCCGTCGACGATCTCCGGGTGGGAGACCGTGTTGCGGTCGCCACGAAGGTGGAGG
Organism: uncultured Actinomycetes bacterium; assembly: GCA_937881255.1. Taxonomy (GTDB): domain Bacteria; phylum Actinomycetota; class CALGFH01; order CALGFH01; family CALGFH01; genus CALGFH01. The sequence continues at coordinate 30,955 of CALGFH010000139.1, read as the reverse complement.
TTCCCGAGCGCGACCGGCCGCAGGTGTCGATGCTCGAGGTCTGGGACGCCGCAGGCCTGGACCCATGGAAGCTGATGGTCCGGGCGCCCGGGCTCGAGCAGGTGGTCTGGGAGCGCCGCCAGGAGGTCCTGGCGGCGATCATGCGCCACGATCCCAGAGACGTCCCGCACAAGCGCCGGATGCTCTGGGGAGAGGTCCACACCCATCGTCGACGCGGCCAGCTCCCGTTGGGAGCGATGCGGGCCCTCGGGATTCCGATCCCCGAGGATGCGCGGGTGCGGCTGCGGACCTCGGGTCCATCAGCCGAGCTGCCGGCCCGGATCCAGGTCACGGACGAGCTGCTCTGGCTCCTGGGGCTGTTCATCGCCGAGGGCGGCCGGTTCGAGGACCCACCCAAGAGCGCGTTCATCCACATCTCGTGCGACGACGAGACGCTGCGTCGCGCCACCAAGATCATCGAGCGGGACCTCGGAGTCCATGTCGTGCAGGCGAAGGGGACCGCCGCGCGCAGCCCCGCCATCTTCGTGCACTCCAGGCTGCTCCTGATGCTGTTCGACCACCTCGGCTTCGAGGCCGGACGAAAGCGGCTTCCCGGCTGGATGCTGGGGCTGCCGCTCTCGCGGCTGAAGTGGGTGATCGAGGGCTACCGTGAAGGCGACGGTGTCCACTCCGGCAAGAAGTTCGACGCCGCCAAGCGGCACGAGTTCTCCACGGTTCACGCCGAGCTCAAGGACGATCTCATCGTGGCGTTCGCCCGCTTCGGGCTGCTGCCCTCGGTCGGTCGCTACGAATCGACCTTCAGGCAGCGCACCGGGGACCGTCGGTACCCGTTCTGGCGCCTCACCCTCTGCGACGTCCAGCCATGGAGCCCCCTGGATTGGGACCGTGGCGTTGCTCAGCGGCTGAACGCTCGCCGGACGGGCGACCTGGTATGGGCCCAGGTCCAGGTGATCGAGGAGGTCGCGGCCACGCCGCTCGTCTACGACTTCTCGGTTCCCGGCCTCGAGAACTTCTGGGCCGGAACCGGCGTCATGGCCCACAACACCTACGGCCCGTCCATGCGGATCGACGACGGGCGCGCCTTCTGCACCTTTGCCGTGCAGGCGTTGCGGGGGGAGCCGCTGACCGTGCACGGGGACGGGAGCCAGACCCGGTCGTTGTGCTATGTGGACGACCTGATCGAGGGGATCTGGCGGCTGCTGGGGAGCGACCTGGTGGGGCCGGTCAACCTGGGGAACCCGGAGGAGGTGACGATCCTCGAGCTGGCCCGGGCCGTGGCCCGGGCGGCCGGGGTGGCGGAGCCGAGGATCGAGCTGCGGCCGCGGCCGGTGGACGACCCGGAGGTGCGGCGGCCGGACATCACCAGGGCGGTGGCGGAGCTGGGCTGGAAGCCGCAGATCTCGCTGGAGGAGGGGGTCCAGCGGACCGTGCCCTGGTTCCGGCGGGCGCTGGAGGCTTCCGGCACATGACCCTGACCAGGGAGGCGGGGGGCAGCGGCACCGGGGTCGGGACGGGCCGGGCGGCGTTCTTCGACGTGGACAAGACGCTGCTGCCCGGGTCGAGCATGTACCTGTTCGCCAGGGGGCTGTACCGGCACGGGTTCTACCACCTGCGGGACATCGCCGGGTTCGCGTTCGGGCAGCTGGTGTTCCGGCTGACCGGGGCCGAGGGCAAGAAGGGGATGGAGGCGGCCCGCGAGCAGGCCCTGGCCTTCATCGAGGGCAAGCGGCGCGACGACCTGACCCAGATCGGCCACGACATCGTGGTCGAGGTGATCGGCCCCCGCATCTACCCGGGGATGCGCAAGGTGATCGACGCCCACCACGCCGACGGCGACAAGACCTACCTGGTCACCGCGGCCCCCAAGGAGCTGGCCGAGGGGATCGCGGCCTACCTGGGCATGGACGGCGGGCTGGGCACGGTCGGCGAGCTGGTCGACGGCACCTACACCGGCCGGCTGGTCGGGCCGGTGCTGCACGGGCCGGCCAAGCTCGACGCGGTCATCCGGCTGGCCGACAGCCACGGCTTCGACCTGCGCCGGTGCAGCGCCTACTCGGACTCGGTGAACGACCGGCCGCTGCTGGAGGGGGTCGGCCGGCCGGTGGCGGTCAACCCCGACCGGCACCTGCGCGAGCTGGCCGCCGAGCGGGGCTGGCCGGTGCAGGACTTCCGCCGCCGGCGCCGGCTGTGGCTGGTCTGGCTGCCCGCCGGGATGGCGGCCACCGCCACCACCGCCGCGGCCGCCGTCACCGGCCGCCGTCTGGCCAGGCGCAAGCGGCGCTAGCGGTCGCCGGGGTCGGCGGCCGGAAGGCCGCCCTCGCTGAGCACGGCCGCGACCTCGTCCTCGGACAGGCCGCGGGTGGCCAGGGCCCGGCGCAGGCGCCGGGCGGCCTCGGCCGGGGAGGTCCAGCCGTCGCGCAGGGGGCCGTGCTCGTGCTCGCCCTCGAGCACGCCGTCGACGAAGCCCTTGGCGTAGTCCCAGGTCACGTAGTGGTCGACCGCCGGCTCGAAGGCCGGCTCGTGCACCCGGGGCTCGCCGTGCTGGAGGATGTGCTCCAGGTTCTCCCGCAGCAGGCTCCAGCCGAAGAAGTGGTCCTCCTCGCAGTCGGGGCAGGAGATGACCACGCCGAGGAAGCCGCGCTGCTCCAGCGCCGCCCGGAACTCGGCCAGGTCGGCCAGGTCGTCCAGAAGCGCGGCACGCTCCTCTTCGTCGATGGGCTCGGGGGGCGAGTCGTCTTGCGGCTCGAACGGGTCGAGGGGGTCGGGCACGGGCACCTCGGAAGATCAGGTTGATGCGAGAAGTCTCCCTGGCATGGTAGCGCGGATGGGAGATCGGGCTGTCCTTGACCTCCACAGAACCCCGCTGCTAGCGTCGGGCATGCACCTTCCCCGGGCCCTCCGCGTCAGCGGACGGGTCCGTTCGTCTATCTACCCCCCAAATCTCCTGCTGGGAGGAACGCAAGGTGGCTGAGGTCGAGATCGGCATCGGCAAGAGCGGCCGCCGGGCCTACGGGTTCGACGACATCGCGATCGTGCCCAGCCGGCGGACGCGCGACCCCGACGACATCGACATCTCCTGGGACCTCGACGCCTACCACTTCGAGCTGCCGCTGCTGGCCTCGGCCATGGACGGGGTGGTGTCGCCCCGGATCGCGGCCGAGCTGGGCCGCCTGGGCGGGCTCGGCGTGCTCAACCTGGAAGGCCTCTGGACCCGCTACGACGACCCCGACCCGGTCTACGCCGAGATCGCCAGCCTCCCCGACGCCGAGGCGACCAAGCGGATGCAGGAGATCTACGCCGAGCCGATCAAGCCGGAGCTGATCGGCCAGCGGGTCAAGGAGATCAAGGAGGCCGGGGTGGTGGCGGCCGCCTCCCTGACCCCGCAGCGGGTCGCCCGCTACCACCAGTACGCGCTCGAGGCCGGCCTCGACATCCTCGTCATCCAGGGCACGGTGGTCTCGGCCGAGCACGTCTCCTCGAGCAGCGAGCCGCTCAACCTCAAGACCTTCATCGCCCACTACGACCTGCCGGTGATCGTCGGCGGCTGCGCCTCCTACGCCACCGCCCTGCACCTGATGCGCACCGGGGCCGCCGGGGTCCTGGTCGGGGTCGGGCCGGGGGCCGCCTGCACCACCCGCGGGGTGCTCGGCATCGGCGTGCCCATGGCCACCGCCCTGGCCGACGCGGCCGGGGCCCGCATCCGCCACCTGGAGGAGACGGGCCGCTACGTGCAGGTGATCGCCGACGGCGGCATGCGCACCGGCGGCGACGTGGCCAAGGCGATCGCCTGCGGGGCCGACGCCGTGATGATCGGCTCGCCGCTGGCCAGGGCGGTCGAGGCCCCCGGGCGCGGCCACCACTGGGGGATGGCCACCTTCCACCCCGACCTGCCCCGCGGCACCCGGGTCAAGACCACCCCGCTCGGCACCCTCAAGGAGATCCTGCTCGGGCCGGCGCCGGTCAACGACGGCAGCATGAACCTGTTCGGGGGCCTGCGGACCTCGATGGCCACCACCGGCTACCAGACGGTCAAGGAGTTCCAGAAGGCCGAGGTGATGGTCGCCCCGGCGCTCCAGACCGAGGGCAAGCTGCTGCAGCGCTCCCAGGGCGTGGGGATGGGCTAGCGGGCTACCCCTCGTCCTCCTCGGCCCGGCGGCGGCGGGTGACCACCTGGCGGTCCCAGCCCCGGTGGACCGAGCAGAAGCTGTCGGGGTTGTAGCGCGACAGGTGGGTCTCGCACTCGTCGGCGGCACAGGTCCTGGCCGACCCGAACGAGCGCACCACCGGGTCGGCGCCCGGCGCCCGGCGCCGCGCCGGCGCGGCCGCGATGGTCTCCTCCGGCTCTGTCACCGTGCTCTCCTTCGCCAGAGAACAAAAAAGCACCACACACCAGGCGGTCGGTGTGCGGTGCGAGGTCTGGGCACCAAGGGGCGGCGCTGCCCCTTTCAGCGCCAAGGTACTCCTGCGCAAGCCGAGCGAGCAATCGGTTCCCGGAGTTCGTTATCCTGCGCCCATGACGACTCCGGCCCCCGGCCACGACACCGTCCTCGTGCTCGACTTCGGCGCCCAGTACGCCCAGCTCATCGCCCGCCGCATCCGCGAGTGCCACGTCTTCTCCGAGGTCGTGGCCTGCGACATCGACCCGGACACGGTGCGGGCCCACGACGCCAAGGCCCTGGTCCTCTCCGGCGGCCCCAAGTCGGTCTACGAGCCGGGGGCGCCGGCCCTGGACCCGCGGCTGCTGGAGCTGGGCATCCCGGTGCTGGGGCTCTGCTACGGCCAGCAGGCCATGGCCAGGGCCCTTGGCGGCCGGGTCGAGCGGACCGGGGTCAGGGAGTACGGGCGGACCGGCCTGCGGGCCCAGCCCGACGGCAGCGTGCTGTTCGGCGACCTGCCCACCGACCAGGTGGTCTGGATGAGCCACGGCGACACGGTCACGGCCGCCCCGCCCGGCTCCAGGATCGTGGCCAGCACCGACGCCTCCCCGGTGGCCGGGTTCGAGGACCCGGAGCGGGGCCTGTACGGGGTCCAGTTCCACCCCGAGGTCGCCCACACCGAGCGGGGCATGGACCTGTTCAAGAACTTCCTCTACGAGGCGGCCGGCTGCCGGCCCAACTGGACCAGCGTCTCCATCATCGAGGAGCAGGAGGCGGCCGTCCGGGCCCGGGTCGGCGACGACCACGTGCTCTGCGCCCTGTCGGGCGGGGTCGACTCCTCGGTGGCCGCCCTGCTCGTCCACCGGGCCGTCGGGGACAAGCTGACCTGTGTCTTCGTCGACACCGGGCTGCTCCGCCACGGCGAGGCCGAGCAGGTCTCCGAGACCTTCCGCCGCGACTTCAAGGTCAACCTGGTCCACGTCAAGGCGGCCGACCGGTTCCTGGAGCGCCTGGCCGGGGTGACCGACCCCGAGACCAAGCGCAAGGCGATCGGCAACGAGTTCATCCGCATCTTCGAGGAGGTCGCCAAGGAGCACGGCGACGCCCGCTACCTGGTCCAGGGCACCCTGTACCCGGACGTGGTCGAGTCGGGCGGCCAGCGGACGGCCACCATCAAGAGCCACCACAACGTGGGCGGGCTGCCCGAGGTGATGGCCCTGGAGCTGGTCGAGCCGCTGCGCCTGCTGTTCAAGGACGAGGTCCGCCGGGTCGGCACCGAGCTCGGCCTGCCCGAGGACGTGGTCCAGCGCCAGCCCTTCCCCGGCCCCGGCCTGGCCGTGCGGATCGTCGGCGAGGTCACCGCCGAGCGGCTGGAGACCCTGCGGGCGGCCGACCGGATCGTGCTCGAGGAGATCCGCCGGGCCGGGCTGGACCGCGAGCTGTGGCAGTGGTTCGCGGTGCTGCCGGCCGTCCGGACCGTCGGGGTCATGGGCGACGGCCGCACCTACGCCTACCCGATCGTGCTCCGGGCGGTGACCAGCCAGGACGCCATGACGGCCGACTTCGCCCGCCTCCCCTGGGAGGTGCTGGAGCGCATCTCGACCCGGGTCGTCGGCGAGGTCCCGGGCGTCAACCGGGTCGCCTACGACGTCACCTCCAAGCCCCCGGGCACGATCGAGTGGGAGTGAGCCGGCCCGGCCCCGGTTAGGAGCGCCTCCGGGAGGTAGTGACCCCTTGCCATGTGGGAAGCGGTCCTGTTCGGGGTGCTGGCCACCAGCTCGCTGGTGGCGGGCGGGGTGCTCGGCTCCTACTGGGACGCGCCCAAGCGGGTGACCGGCGTCATGCTGGCCTTCGCCAGCGGCGCCATGGTGTCGGCCCTGGCCTTCGAGCTGTTCCCGGAGGCGGTCGAGCTGGGCGGCGTCGCCCCGGCCGGTGGAGGGCTGCTGGCCGGGGCGGCCGTGTTCGTGGTCGTCAACACCTGGCTGGACAGCCGGGTGGCCCCGCCCGAGGAGGCCAGCGAGCTGGCCGAGGCCAAGGACGACGTCCCCGACGTCGAGGAGGAGGCGCCGGGCGAGCTGGCCGGGGCCGCCCTCCAGCAGCGCGAGAAGGTCCAGGTGGCGGCCGCCTCGGGGGTCGGGCTGGCCCTGCTGGCCGCCTCCATCCTCGACGGCGTGCCCGAGAACCTGGCCCTCGGGGTCTCGCTGGCCGACCAGGAGTCGGCCGGGGGCAGCCTGGCCCTGCTGGCCGGCATCTTCGCCGCCAACTTCCCCGAGGCCCTGGTCGGGGCGGTGGCCATGCGCTCGGTGGGCCGCTCGGTCCGCTCCACCGCCGGCCTGTGGCTGGCCACGGCCCTGCTGCTGATCCCGGCGGTGGTCATCGGCCGGGTCGCCCTGGCCGGCGCCGACCCGAGCACCCTGGCCTTCCCCCTCGCCTTCGCCGGCGGGGCCGTCCTGGCCGCCCTGGCCGACACCCTGATGCCGGAGGCGTTCGAGCGCGGCCGCCCGTTCAACGCCTTCGCCACCTGCGCCGGCTTCTTCCTCGCCTTCGTCCTGGCCGAGGGGGGCTGACCGGCCCGGCCCTAGCCGGACCGCTCGCGGAGGGCGGCGACCAGGCGGGCGGTGACCGGGGCCTTGGTGCCGGCGCGGTCGGCGGCGCGGAGGATGGTGCCGCCGATGGCGTCGAGCTCGATCGGGCGACCGGCGGCGGCGTCCTTCTGCATCGAGGAGCGCATGCCGTCGGGAACCTTCTCCAGCATGCCGACGATCGCCTGCTCGTCCAGCTCGACCCCGTCGGCCGTGGCCGCGGCCACGATCTCATGGGCCACCGCCACCGCCTCCTCCCAGTGCCCGGCCCTGGCCTCCCCGAAGGGGGCCTCGGCCCAGGTGGTGACCAGGGCGATCGGGGCCAGCACGGCCAGCTTGGACCACAGGGTTGCGGCCTCGTCGTCGCGCACGGTCACGTCCAGGCCGGTCTCGGCCAGCCGCGCCGCCAGCTCCTGGACCCGCTCCCGGGGGCCCTTGCCCACGGCCAGCTCGACCACCGCGAACGGGGAGGCGTGCTCGATCACGCCCGGGCCGACCCGGGTCGACTCGACCCGGATGGTCCCGGCCACCACCTGGTCGGGCGGGTAGCGCCCACGCAGCCAGGCGACGTGGTCGATGCCGTTGAGGAACGGCACCACCAGGCCGTCGCCCAGCACCCCGGCCGGCACGGCCTCGACCGCCGCCTCCAGCTGGGCCGCCTTGACGGTGACGAGCACGGCGTCCACCGGGTGCTCGAGCCGGCTGGCCGCCTCGACCGCCACCCGGGCGTCGCCCAAGGCCGGGCTGCGCAGCTCCAGGCCGTGGCCGGCCAGGTGGGCGGCCGTGGCCGGTGGGGCCAGGCAGGTGACCTGGTCGCCCCGCCTGGCCAGCAGCGCGGCCAGCAGCCCGCCGACCCCGCCCGGCCCCAGCACGGCCACCCGCGCCGGCGGGAGGGGGTCGCTCATCACTGGCCGGCGAGCCAGGGGTAGCGCTCGGTGTCCCTGCCGGCGTAGTCGGGGTCGAGGTAGATGAAGCAGCGCTGGATCTTCCCGTCGCGGATCTCGAACACGTCGCACCAGCGGCCGGCCCCGTGCTCGGGCTCCCCGGCCTTCCAGGGCCCGTCGCGGTGCTCGCCGTGGCTGGTCCCCTCGACGGCGAGCACGTCGCCGCCCGTGAAGACCCAGTTGAACTCGTCGTAGTGGTGCTCGATGGCCTTGAGGGTGCCGCCGACGTCGCCGAACATCTGGCCGATCTGGTCCCGGCCGGTGGCAACGCCCCACTTGGGGAAGTAGACCCGGGCGTCGTCGGCGAACAGGTCGAGGATGCTGCCCCCGTCCGAGGTCACCCCGGCCCGGTCGAACGCCTTCAGGTACTCGACGACCAGCGCCTTGCGGTCCTCGTCGGTCATCTGCTCGCGGGTGGCGGCCATGGCTGGCTCCTTTCTGGAAGCGGTCAGGTGACGGGCACCGGCTCCGGCTCGGCGACCCGCTCGGCGTGGGCGGCCCGGGCGGCGCGGTGGGCCAGGGCCAGGATCGGGCCAAGGGTGGCCCCGCCGGCCCAGTAGGCCTGGGCCGAGGCCGAGGCGACGCAGTTGCCGACCCCGTACAGGCCGGGGATGGGGCGGTCCTGGTCGTCGAGGACCTGGCCGTCGGGGGTCGCCTTGGGCCCGCCCTTGGTGTCGAGGGTCCCGCCGGTGACCAGGGCGGCGTAGTAGGGGCCGGTCTCGGACAGCGGCCACATGGTCGGGTTGGCCCGGTCCGGCTCCTCCTTGACCGCGCCGTTGAACAGCTGCTCCACGGCCCGGTCGCCCCGGCCGAAGTCGAGGTCCTTGCCGGTGGCGGCCAGCTCGTTGAAGCGGGCGATGGACGCCTCCAGGTTGGCCGCGAAGTCGCCGGCCAGGCGCAGCCCGCCGGTGACGTCGGCGTAGCGGCCCAGGCGCTCGTCGATGGCCGCGGCCAGCTGGGCCAGGTCGTCCCCCCGGATCACGTGGGCGTCGTCGGTGCCGGGGGGGACGATCAGCCGGCCGTACTCGTCGCTGGCCGAGTGGTCCTGGCTGCGCTGGTCCCAGACGGCCATCAGCACCAGGTTGGGGTACTCGGCGGCGGCCGGGTCCCAGCGGAAGAAGGTCTGGGCGAGCTCGTTGTAGGCCAGCTTCTCGTTGACCACCCGCCGGCCCCGCTTGTCGACCCAGAGCATCGAGTCGCCGGCCACCGAGAACATCCCCGACATGGCCGGGTCGCGGGCCACCGCCTTCTCCAGCGAGACCGGGCACATCCAGGCGTAGTTCATGTTGCGGAGCTGGGCGCCCAGGGCGCCGGCGATGTAGACGAAATCGCCCTCGTTGGAGGCGGCCGCGCAGCCGCCGTACACGGGCACGCTGAGGAAGTTCTGGCGCAGCTCCGGGTCGTGGGTGAAGCCGCCGGTGGCGAACACCACCGCCTTGGCCGCGCCCACCCTGACGGTGGCCCCGTCGGCGGTGGTGGCCTCGACCCCGACCACCCGGCCGCCCTGGTCGCGGACGACCCGCTGCACCCGGTGCCCGGTCCTGACCTCGACCCCGTCGCGCTCGGCGGCCGCGCTCAGGGTCCTGACCGCCACCGCGCCCCCGTCCGACATGGTCTCGCTGGCCGCCTCGGGCAGCAGCACCCGGCCGGTCGGGGCCTTGTCCTCGGGCAGCTCGGCCCAGTAGTCGGGCACGGCCGCGCAGTGCCGGTAGGGGAGGGCGCCGCGCTCGGCCAGCAGCTCGGTGGCGGGCGAGGCGCCGTCGTAGATGGCCTCGCACATCGCGTACTCCCACTCGGTCAGGCCGAAGCGGGGCGCGTCCGGGTGGTAGCGCTGCGGCCTGGCCAGGCGGGCCATGTAGCGCAGGCAGTCGTCCTTGGGGTCCTCCAGCCCGAGCTCGCGCATCGGCTGGTTGTTGGGCACCCAGTACCAGAAGGCGGCCTTGGCGGCGGTCCCGCCGAGCTGGGGGGCCTTCTCCAGGACGAGCACGCGGTTGCCAAGCCAGCGGGCGAACAGGGCCGTGGGCAGGCCGGCGCCGCCGCCGCCGACGACCACGATGTCCCAGGTCGCGTCGAAGCCGGAGGTGCCGGTGGCGGGTCGCGCGGACTCGCGCGGGGCGGTGGACGGGGACGCTGGCGGCATCGCCGATCTCCCTCCTGCCGGAGATAATACGGTTCGAGCAGTATCCACCGCGCCGGTCGGGCCGGGTAGGGGGCAGCCGGGCGGGGGTCAGGCGGCCCGGCGGACGCTGAGCGCGGCCAGCAGCTCGGGCTGGTGGCCGGTCAGCCACTCGGTGCCGACGCCCAGCCCGACCCGCCACAGGAACCAGCCGTACACGACGGCCAGCGGGCAGGCCAGGACCAGCGCCGGCGTCCACCAGACCAGGCCGACCACCACCAGGGCGACCAGCGGCAGCAGGAGCACGCCCTGGGCGGCGAAGGCGACCATCTGCACGATCCCGACCAGGCAGCCCTGGCCGGTCCCCTGGACCGCCCAGAGGTTGCTGGCGTCGTCGGGCAGGGGGTAGGCGAAGCGCACCGAGACCACGTCGGCCACGCCCAGCGACAGGGCGAGCACGCCCAGGCCGAGGCAGAGGGCCACCGGCACGTACAGCCAGCCGCCGGTGACCGCGGCCAGGACCAGGGCCAGGGCGGTGGTGGTGACCATGCCGGTCACCGCCGAGGCCAGGTTCCGGCCGATCAGGTCGCCGCGCGGGTCGGCCCCGGCGGCCACGTGGGTCCAGTAGGCGGCGCCGTCGAAGCCGAACTGGTTGAGGCTGTTCTGGCTGGCCAGGAAGGCCATGGCCAGCGACCCGAGCACCACCCAGGGCCGCTGCAGCCCCTCGGTGAGGGCCACGAACACCACCAGGGCCAGGCCGAGCAGGCAGCTGACCATCCAGGCGACCCGCAGCCGCGGGTGCCTGGCCAGGTAGCGCAGCTCCTTGGCGGCGACCGCGCCCCGCTGGTCGCCCGGGAGCAGCCGCCGCAGGGACCGCGGGAACAGCCCGGCCGGCTGCCGGGACCGCTGGCGGGCGGCCGGCTCGGCGGTGGTCAGGACCCGGTCGAGGCTGCGCCACCACCACCAGCCGAGCAGGGCCACGGCCAGGGCGGCCCCGGCCAGCTCGGCCATGGCCGGCAGCAGCCGCCCCTCGCCGGCGTCGACCAGCGCCCGGGCGGCCAGGCCGGTGGGCAGCCAGCCGAGCACCCGGGCCGCGGGCCGCAGCGCCTCCAGGTCGGCCCGCTCCAGCCGCTCGGCCAGCCGGGCCCCGACCTGCAGGGCCAGGTTGAAGGCGAGCGCGGTCACCGAGACGAGCACGATCACCAGGTCGCGGGCCTTGCGCGAGCGGAGCTGGCGGGACAGGGCGGTCAGCAGGGCCCGCGACCCGACGATGCACAGCAGGAACTGCACCAGCACCGCCGCCACCACCAGCACCACCCCGGGGCCGAGGGTGCCGAACCCGACCACCGCCCCGCCCAGGGCGACCAGGGTGCAGAGGGGGGCCACGCCGACGCAGGCGGCCAGCGACAGCCCGGCCACCAGCTGCCGGGGCCGCAGCGGCAGCAGGGCCAGCCGCGACGGGTCCAGGCTGGCGTCGCCGGCGAAGCTGAGCAGCGGGAACAGCCCCCAGCCGAGGAACAGGGCCAGGAACACGACCTCGACCAGCAGCAGGCCGGCCTCGGGCTCGGCCCGCGGCACCAGGGCCAGCAGCAGGAAGCCCCCGAAGGCCAGGGGCAGCCCGGCCAGCGCCCCCAGGGCCAGGGCGACCTGCTGGGGCCAGTTGCTGCGGCGCAGCCCGTTGCGGAGCAGGGCCAGCTTCAGGCTGACCAGGTGCCCAGCCAACCCAGCTCCTCGGCACCGGCGTGGCTCGCCCCGACCAGCTCGACGAAGGCGTCCTCGAGGCTGCGCCCGGCCCGCACCTGTTCGGTCGGCCCCTCGGCGATGAGCTGGCCCAGGTGCATGATCCCGACCCGGTCGCAGAGCCGCTGGACCAGCTCCATGACGTGGCTGGAGAAGATCACCGTGGCCCCGCCGGCCGTGTACCGCTCCAGCAGCCCGCGGATGGTCCGGGCCGACACCGGGTCGATGGCCTCGAACGGCTCGTCCAGGAACAGCACCCGGGGCGCGTGCAGCAGGGCCGAGGCCAGGGCGATCTTCTTGCGCATCCCGTGCGAGTAGTCGACCACCAGGGTCCCGGCGGCGTCGGCCAGCCCCAGCACCTCCAGCAGCTCGCCGGCCCGCGCCTCCACCACCGCCGCCGGCATCCCCCGCAGCAGCCCGTTGTAGGTGAGCAGCTCGGCCCCGGTCAGCCGGTCGAACAGCCGGAGGTCCTCGGGCAGCACCCCGATCCGCCGCTTGGCCTCGACCGGGTCGCGCCACACCTCGACCCCGTCGATCAGCACCAGCCCGGCGTCGGGCCGCAGCAGCCCGGTCACCATCCCCAGCGTGGTCGTCTTCCCGGCCCCGTTGGGCCCCACCAGCCCGAAGAAGCACCCGTGCGGAATTTCCAGGTTGATCCCGGCCACCGCCACCTTGGCCCCGAACGCCTTGCGCAGCCCCCGCACCGACAACGCGGCCGACGAGCCTGCAACCATCCGGTTCTGACCCGGATCCCCTGTGCTCACACGGCCAAGCCTATCCCGTCCCGCTCGTATACTGCGGGCGTGGACCCTTCGCCGGCGCCGGAGCTTCCGGGCGCGTCTCCTGATCTGCTGGATGGGCTGAACGACGCTCAGCGGCTGGCCGTGCTGGCCACCGAGGGGCCGACGCTGATCGTGGCCGGGGCCGGGTCGGGCAAGACCCGGGTGCTGACCCACCGGATCGCCCACCTGATCAAGGACAAGCGGGTGCCGCCGACCTCGGTGCTGGCCATCACCTTCACCAACAAGGCGGCCCGGGAGATGCAGGAGCGGCTCCGCCACCTGGTCGGGCCGGTCGTCAAGGCGATGTGGGTGTCGACCTTCCACTCGGCCTGCGTGCGCATGCTGCGCCGCAGCGGCTCGCACCTGGGCTACACCTCGACCTTCTCGATCTACGACGAGGGCGACGCCGAGCGGCTGATGACCCAGGTCTGCCGGCAGCTCGACTACGACCCCAAGCGGCTGTCGGCCCGCTCGATGCGCCACGGGGTGAGCGCCTGGAAGGACCAGCTGATCGACCCCGGGACCGCGGCCGACCGGGCGATGGGCTGGTTCGAGAAGAAGGCCGCCGAGGCCTACCGGCTGTACCAGCAGAAGCTGGTCGAGTCGAACGCGATGGACTTCGACGACCTGATCCTGCAGACGGTGCGGCTGTTCCAGGGGCACCCGGACGTGCTCGCCGAGTACCAGAAGCGGTTCCGGTACGTGCTCGTGGACGAGTTCCAGGACACCAACGTGGCCCAGTACGAGCTGCTCAAGCTGCTGGCCGCCGAGCACCGCAACCTGTCGGTGGTGGGCGACGGCGACCAGTCGATCTACGCCTTCCGGGGGGCGACGGTCCGCAACATCCTCGACTTCGAGGCCGACTACCCGGAGGCCAACGTCATCCTGCTCGAGCAGAACTACCGCTCGACCCAGACCATCCTGTCGGCGGCCAACGCGGTGATCGCCAACAACCTGGAGCGCAAGCCCAAGAACCTGTGGACGGCGATCGGCTCCGGCAACCCGATCGTGCGCTACCAGGCCGAGAACGAGCACGACGAGGCCGCCTACGTGGTCGAGGAGGTCGAGCGCCTCCACGAGCAGGGCCTGGGCTACGGCAAGGTGGTGGTGTTCTACCGGACCAACGCCCAGTCGCGGACCCTGGAAGAGGTGTTCGTCAAGGCCGGCCTGCCCTACAAGATCGTCGGCGGGGTCAAGTTCTACGACCGGCGCGAGGTCAAGGACCTGCTCGCCTACCTCAAGGCCACGGTCAACCCGCTGGACACGGTCAGCCTGCGCCGGGTCCTGAACGTGCCCCGGCGCGGCATCGGCGACACCTCGGAGCGGGCCATCGACCGCTTCGCCAGCGAGGAGGGCATCCCGTTCGGGGACGCCCTGCGCCGGGCCGGCGAGATCCCGGGCCTTGGCGCCCGCCAGGGCCGGGCGGTGGCCGACTTCGTGGCCGTGCTCGACGAGCTGGCCGCCGGGGTGGAGGAGGGCCGCTCCCCGAGCGTGCTCGTCCAGGACGCCTGGACCCTGTCGGGGCTGATGCGGGAGCTGGAGGCCGACACCTCGATCGAGGGCCAGGGGCGGGTCGAGAACGTCCGCGAGCTCCAGTCGGCGGCCGAGGAGTACGAGCTGCGCGAGGGCCAGGAGGCCGAGCCGACCCTCCCCGGGTTCCTGGAGTCGATCGCCCTGGTGTCAGACGCCGACCAGGTCGAGTCGGGCAGCCAGGCGGTCACCCTGATGACCCTGCACACGGCCAAGGGCCTGGAGTACCCGGTGGTGTTCATCGTCGGCCTGGAGGAGAACGTGTTCCCCCACATCCGCTCCATCGGCGAGCCGCGCGAGCTCGAGGAGGAGCGGCGCCTGGCCTATGTCGGCATCACCCGGGCCCGGGAGCGCCTCTACCTGACCAACGCCTGGAGCCGGACCCTGTTCGGCTCGACCAGCTACAACCTGCCCTCGCGCTTCCTCAAGGAGGTGCCCGAGGAGCTGGTCACGGTCGCCCCCGGCCAGCGCGCCAAGACCGGCGCCGCCCGGCCCGGCCCGGCCGGCTGGGGCGACTCCAGCCCGGCGTTCGGGGCCGGGCGGAGCAGCTTCAACGTCCGCCCCCAGCCGCCGGTCTCCTTCGACCGCCAGCCGACCCCGGCCGAGCGGCTGGCCGACCGCCAGCGCGGCGCCCTCGACCTCGGCCTGGGCCCCGGCGACGAGGTCGTCCACCGCCAGTGGGGCAAGGGCATCGTGGCCACCGTGTCCGGGCAGGGCGAGCGGGCCATGGCCGAGGTCGACTTCCCCCCGGCCTGGGCCGCAAGCGCCTGCTGCTCCGCTACGCCCCCCTCACCCGACCCTGAGGCCGCCATGCTCTCGACGCCGTTCACCGAGCTGCTGGGCTGTTCCGTGCCCCTCCAGCAGGCCCCGATGGGCGGGGTCACCACCCCCGAGCTGGTCGCGGCCGTGGCCGGGGCGGGCGCGGTCGGCATGGTCCCGGCCCAGATGCTCCAGGCGGACGACCTGGCCGGGCTGCTGGAGGACCTGGCCGGCCGGACCGACGGGGTCGTCGGAGTCACCTTCCTGCTGCCCTTCGGGGCCGAGGCGGCCTGTGTCGAGGTCGCGGCGGCCGGGGCCCGGCTGGTCGACTTCTACTACGGCGACCCCGACCCGGCGCTGGTCGCGCGGGTCCACGACGGCGGGGCCCTCGCCTCCTGGCAGGCCGGGTCGGCCGACGAGGCCAGGGCGGCCGCCGACGCCGGCTGCGACCTGCTCTGCGTGCAGGGCGTGGAGGGCGGCGGGCGCATCCGGGGCCAGGTCGCCCTCCTGCCGCTGCTGGCCGAGGTCCTGGACGTGGTCGAGGTCCCGGTGGTCGCCGCCGGCGGGATCGCCACCGCCCGCGGGGTCGCGGCCTGCCTGGCCGCCGGCGCCTCGGCGGCCAGGGTCGGCACCCGGCTGCTGGCCACCGAGGAGTCCGGCGCCCACCCCGCCTACGTCGCCGCCCTGCTCCAGGCCGGGGCCGAGGACACCGTGCTCACCGACGCCTTCTCGGTGATGTGGCCACCCGGCCCGGAGCCGCACCGCACCCTCAGCTCGGCCGTGGCGGCCGCCGAGGCGTTCGAGGGCGAGGTCGTGGGCGAGACCCGGATGGGCGCCCGGACGCTCCCGGTCCCCCGCTTCGGCGTCCCCTGCCCCAACCGCGAGACCACCGGCCAGATCGACGCCATGGTCCACTACGCCGGCCAGGGCGTCGGCGCCACCCGCCAGGTTGTACCCGCCGCCCAGGTGATCGACGAGCTGGCCACCGGAGCCGAGCGGCTCCTGCGCCGCTGGGGCTAGCCGGCGGCCTCGGCGGTGGACTGGTCGAGCACGTAGGTGAGGTTGCCGGACGGGTCCTCGAAGGCGGACCAGTAGCCGCCGGGGATCTCCTTGGGCTCGAAGCGGAATCGAAGCTCGTCCCGGTGGCGGGCGTGGAACGCCTGGACGCTGTCGACCTCGAAGACGGGGCCGGGGGTCATGGAGCCGTCGTCGGTGTCGACCATCAGCTCGATCTCGGTCCCAGGGAGCCGCAGGCTGGTCGTCGTGTCGCCCTCCCGCCAGGCCTCCTGCCAGCCGAGGGTGTCCCGGTAGAGCGCCAGCGCCTCCTTCAGGTCGGCGACCGGCAGGTAGAAGAACGTGAGCTTCATGCCCCCTCCTCCGTAACTCCATTACGTGATAGCGGAATCGTACTATGCTGTGCGGCGATGCGCGAGTGGATCCCGGTTCCCGGCTCCTCGAAGGCGCGGCTGGTCCACACCGCGCTCGAGCGGTTCGGGGCCGCCGGCTACGAGGCGGTCAACGTCACCGACCTGGCCGCCGGGGCCGGCGTCACCACCGGCTCGCTCTACCACCACTTCGGCAGCAAGCTCGGGCTGTACGCGGTCGTGCGCGAGGAGGCCGAACGGCGCGTGCTCGACCGCATGGAGGGCGCGGCCGCCGCCCGGGCCGGCGACGGGCCGGCGGCCGCCACCCGGGCCGCCCTGCTGGTCGGGTTCGACTACCTGGCCACCCAGGGCCTGGCCCGGCTGCTCGCCGAGCGGCACCCGCAGGCGGGGGCCGACCCCGTCGAGTCGTTCCTCGACCGGCTCACCGGGCCGGGCGGGACGCCGCTCGGCCGCCTCCTGGCCGCCGCCTGGCGGGCGGCGCTGGCCGCCCAGGCCGAGGGCGTCCCGCCCGACCGGGTCCGCGCCGCCCTGTCGGCCATCGCCGTCGACGGCCGTCCCTGACCCCCGAGCCCCCGGGGCCGTCGGGGCCGTCTGGCACCATCGGGGGATGCGCCTTCGGATCTACCTTGATGTGCTCCGCACGCCCTTTGTGGCCCGGCTGCTCTCCTCGGCGGTGGTGGGGAGGATGCCGACGGCCATGGCCGGGCTGGCCATCGTGCTGCTGGTCCGGGAGGGGGGCGGGTCCTACGCGGTCGCCGGGGTGGTCGCCGGGACCTACTCGATCGCCCTGGCCCTGACCTCGCCGCTGCTGGGGCGGCTGGTCGACCGGGTCGGGCAGACCCGGGTCCTGGTCGGCTGCGCGGTGACCAGCGGCCTCAGCTTCGCCGCCCTGGCCTGGGCCGGGCGGTCCGCGTCCCCGGTCGTGCTGGCCGGGCTGGCCGCCCTGGCCGGGGGGTCGATCCCGCCGGTCGCGGCCTGCATGCGGGCGCTGTGGTCCGACCTGCTCGGCCCCGGCGGCCAGCTCCAGGCCGCGTTCGCGGTCGAGTCGACCGTGCAGGAGCTGATCTTCGTGGTCGGGCCGCCGCTGGTCGCCCTGCTGGCGGCCGCGCTCTCCCCGGCCGCGGCCGTGCTCGGCACGGGCGCGCTGCTGCTGCTCGGGGTCGGGGTGTTCGCCGCCACCCCGGCGTCGCGGGCCTGGCGCCCCCAGCGCCGCGCCGCCGACTGGGCCGGGGCCCTGCGCAGCCCCGGCATCCGGGCCGTGCTGGCCACCATCGTGCTGCTGGCCAGCGCCTTCGGGACCGTCGAGGTGACGGTGGTGGCCGGGGCCGAGCAGCTCGGCTCGCGCACCCTGGCCGGCCCGCTGCTCGCCCTGTGGGCGGTCGGGAGCATGGCCGGCGGCCTGGCCTTCGGGAGCCGCGTCACCGACCGAGGTCCCGAGCAGCGCATGGTCCCCCTGCTCGCCCTGGTCGTGGCCGGGATCGCCCTGCTCGCCGTGGCCAGCGGGCTGGCCCAGCTGGGCGCTGGCATGGTCCTGGCCGGGCTCGGCATCGCCCCGGCCATCGCCTGCCTGTACCTGCTGGTCGACCGGCTCGCCCCGGCGGGCACGGTCACCGAGGCCTTCACCTGGGTCACCACCGCGTTCTCGACCGGGTTCGCCATCGGCAACGCCCTCGGCGGCAGCCTGGTCCACCGCGTCGGCACCGACCGGGCGTTCCTGATCGCCGCCGCCGGGGTGGCGGCCGCGGCCCTGCTGGCCCGCCTGCGCCGGCCGGCCCTGGCCGCCGCGCCGGCCGGAATGCCGGAGGTCGCCGACGGGTTGGGGCGGACAGGATGAGCTACTACTGGCACGCCCGCCGCGAACCCCTCCCGCCCGGCACCAAGGTGTCGCGCGACGTGGTCCGGCGCGTCTGGGGGTTCGCCCGCGACTTCCGCTGGCAGATCGCCGGCTACCTGTTCCTGCTCGCCCTGTCGTCCCTGGCCGCGGTGGTCCCGGCCCTGCTGGTGCGCGAGCTGCTCAACACCGCCATCCCCCAGCGCAGCTTCTCCCTGGTCAACCTGATCGGCCTGGCCGCCGTGGGGGTCGCCCTGGCCAACGCCGGGCTCGCCCTCGGCCAGCGGTTCCTGTCCTCGCGCATCGGCGAGGGGCTGATCTACCAGCTCCGGACCAGCCTGTTCGACCACGTCCAGCGCCAGCCGCTGGCCTTCTTCACCCACACCCAGACCGGCGCCCTGACCAGCCGCCTCAACAGCGACGTGATCGGCGCCCAGCGGGCCCTCACCGGCACCCTGGGCTCGGTCTTCTCCAACCTGATCAGCCTGGTCACGACCCTGGTGACCATGTTCCTGCTGAACTGGCGCATCACCCTGATCGCGGTCGCCGTGCTGCCCCTGTTCCTGCTCCCGGCCCGGCGGGTGGGGCGCCGGCTCCAGGCCATCACCCGCGAGTCGATGCAGCTCAACGCGGCCATGAACACGACCATGAACGAGCGCTTCAACGTCGCCGGGGCGCTGCTGGTGATGCTGTTCGGGCGCCGCCAGCGCGAGCTGGCCGGCTTCTCCGACAAGGCCGCCGGGGTCCGCGACATCGGGATCCGCTCGGCCCTCTACGGCCAGACCTTCTTCGTCGTCCTCGGCCTGGTCGGGGCGGTGGGCACGGCCGCCGTCTACTGGTTCGGGGCCCGGCTGGTGCTCCAGGACCAGCTCCGGGCCGGCGACGTGGTCGCCCTGGCCGCCCTGGTCACCCAGGTCTACGGCCCCCTGACGGCCCTGACCAACGCCCGCGTGGACGTGATGACCGCGTTCGTGTCCTTCGAGCGGGTCTTCGAGGTGCTCGACTTCGAGAGCCCGATCCGCGACCGGCCCGGGGCCGTCGCCCTCGACCAGCCGGCCGGCCGGATCGAGTTCGACCACGTCGGCTTCCGCTACCCGACGGCCGAGGAGTCGACCATCGCCAGCCTCACCGGCGGGGCGTCGGCGGTGGGGGCGGCCGCCGGCGAGCCGGTCCTGCACGACGTCAGCTTCAGCGTCCGGCCCGGCGAGCTGGTCGCCCTGGTCGGCCCGTCCGGGGCCGGCAAGACGACCACGGCCATGCTGGTGGCCCGGGTCTACGACGTCAGCGAGGGCGCCGTCCGGGTCGACGGGGTCGACGTGCGCGACCTGGAGCTGGAGAGCCTCCGGGGGGCGATCGGCCTGGTCGCCCAGGACCCGCACCTGTTCCACGAGTCCATCCTGGCCAACCTCCGCTACGCCAACCCGGACGCGACCCTCGAGGAGATCGAGGCCGCCTGCCGTTCGGCCAGGATCCTGGACCTGATCGAGAGCCTGCCCGAGCGCTGGGAGACGGTGGTCGGGGAGCGCGGCTACCGGCTGTCGGGCGGGGAGAAGCAGCGCCTGGCCATCGCCCGGCTGCTGCTGGCCGACCCGGCCATCGTGATCCTCGACGAGGCCACCGCCCACCTCGACTCCGAGGCCGAGGTCCACATCCAGGAGGCCCTGGCCGCCGCCCTCCAGGGGCGGACCAGCCTGGTCATCGCCCACCGGCTGTCGACCATCGTCAACGCCGACCGGATCCTGGTCGTCGAGGGCGGCCGGGTGGCCGAGCAGGGCACCCACACCGAGCTGCTGGCCGGCGGCGGCCTCTACGCCGACCTCTACAACACCCAGTTCGGCCGGGCCCCGGTCGGGCCGGCGGCCGACGGCCGCCCGGTCACGTTGGCCACCCGCCCGGCAACGGCCTGAGGTGCCGTTCGCAGCGTGACGTAGCATCCCTCCACCGACCAGGGCAGGAGCGTCGAGCGGTGGGGAGCTGCATGAGCGGGAGCGAGGATCGGCTGCGGGACGGGTTCGAGGCGTGCTTCGGCGGGCTGGCCGCGATCGGCCAGGACCCGGCCGGCGGCTGGACCCGGCTCGCCTGGACCGACGAGGACCGCGCGGCCAGGTCCTGGTTCGAGGCCGAGGCCGGCGCCCGCGGCCTGACCGTGGAGCAGGACCTCGCCGGCAACCTCTGGGCCTGGTGGGCCGGGCCGGGGGAGGCCGGGGAGGGTGGCGTGGTCGCGGTCGGGAGCCACCTGGACACGGTCCGGCGGGGCGGGGCCTACGACGGCGCCCTCGGGGTGGTCAGCGGGCTGGTCGCGGTGGGTGAGCTGATCGCCCGGGGGGTGGAGCCGGAGCGGCCGGTGGCGGTGGTGGCCTTCGCCGACGAGGAGGGCGGGCGGTTCGGGGTGCCGACCTTCGGGAGCCGGCTGCTGACCGGGGCGCTCGACCCGCCGGACGTGCTCGGCCGCGCCGACCCGGACGGGGTCACCGTGGCCGAGGCGATGGCCGCGGCCGGGGCCGACCCGGACCAGGCCGGCCCCGACCCGGCGCTGGTCGGGCGGTTGGGCGCGTTCGTCGAGCTCCACGTCGAGCAGGGACGCGGCCTGGCCGACCTCGGCCAGCCGGTCGGGCTGGGCACCGGCATCTGGCCCCACGGGCGCTGGCGGCTCACCCTGACCGGGGAGGCCAACCATGCCGGCACGACCAGGCTGCCCGACCGGCGCGACCCGATGCTCGGCCTGGCCGCGGCCGTCCTCGCGGCACGGGCCGCGGCCACCGAGCTGGACGCGGTCGCGACCGTCGGCCGGGTCGAGGTCGAGCCCAACTCCGCCAACTCGGTGCCCGCCCGGGTCTCGGCCTGGCTGGACGCGCGGGCCCCCCAGGACCGGACCCTCGACTGGCTGGTCACCGCCTTCCAGACCGCGGTCGAGGAGGCGGCCGGCCGCAACGGCCTGACCGCCGAGCTGGCCGTCGAGTCCCGCACCCCCGGGGTCGCCTTCGACGCCGACCTGACCGCCCGCCTCGACGCCCGCCTGCGGTCCGACGGCCTCGAGCCCCCGGCCCTCCCCACCGCCGCCGGCCACGACGCCGGCGCCCTGGCCGCCACCGTCCCCACGGCCATGCTGTTCGTCCGCAACCCGACCGGCACCAGCCACAGCCCATCCGAGACCGCCGACCTCGACGACTGCCTGGCAGGGGTCCGGGCCCTGGCGGCGGTGATCGAGGAGCTGGCGTGCGGCTGACATCCAGCGGGACTGGGGGCGCGCTCAACCCCCGACCCCGGTTGGTGGGGCCCCCGAACGGGAGGGTAGCCAACAGCCGGGCGGGGCGGGTGGCGCTGTCCACAGCCCCCTGCCGGGCCGTGGGCATATGAGCGCCTGGCATGCCGACCTGGCCTGGCTGGGACCGGAGCGGGGCATGGCCGAGCGGGTGCTGGTCGAGGTCGAGGGGGAGCGGATCGCGGCCGTGACCGAGGGGGCCGACCCGCCCGCCGGGGCGACCCGGCTGCCTGGCGTCACCATCCCGGGGCTGGCCAACGGGCACTCGCATGCGTTCCACCGGGCGCTGCGGGGTCGCACCCACCGGGGTCGTGGGGACTTCTGGAGCTGGCGGGAGCTGATGTACCAGGTCGCGGGGGCCCTCGACCCGGACCGGTACCTGGAGCTGGCCACGGCCACCTACGCCGAGATGGCGCTGGCCGGGATCACCGCCGTCGGGGAGTTCCACTACCTGCACCACGACCCGGCCGGCCGGCCCTACGCCGATCCCAACCAGATGGGGGAGGCGCTGATCGAGGCGGCCGGCCGGGCCGGGATCCGGCTGACCCTGATCGACACCTGCTACCTGCGGGCCGGGCTCGACGGGCAGCCGCTGGCCGGCGCCCAGGTCCGCTTCGGGGACGGCGACGCCGGCGCCTGGGCCGAGCGGGCCGGGGCCCTGCGCGACCGCCCCGGGGTTCGCGTGGCCGCCGGCGTCCACAGCGTCAGGGCGGTCGACCCGGCGGCCATGGCCACGGTGGCCGCCTGGGCCGCCGACCGCCAGGCCCCCCTGCACCTCCACCTGTCCGAGCAGCGGGCCGAGAACCAGGCCTGCCTGGCCGCCACCGGCCGCACCCCGGCCGCCCTGGCCGAGTCGGCCGGGGTGCTGGGCCCGCGGACCACCGCCGTCCACGCCACCCACCTCACCGACCAGGACGTCGCCCTCCTCGGCGCCACCGGCACCGCCGCCTGCATCTGCCCGACCACCGAGCGCGACCTGGCCGACGGGGTCGGGCCGGCCAGGGCGCTGGCCGACGCCGGCAGCCCCCTCTGCCTGGGCTCGGACAGCCACGCCGTGATCGACCTGTTCGAGGAGGCGAGGGCGGTCGAGCTCGACGAGCGCCTGGCCACCGGCCGCCGCGGCCACCACCAGCCGGCCGGCCTCCTGGCCGCCGCCACCGGGGCCGGCATGGCCGCCCTCGGCTGGGACGCCGGCCGCCTGGCCCCGGGCCAGCTGGCCGACCTGGTCACCCTCGACCTGCGCTCGGTCCGCCTGGCCGGCACCCGGCCCGCCGACGCCGTCGACCACCTGGTGTTCGCCGCCACCGCCGCCGACGTCTCCTCGGTGGTGGTGGCGGGCCGCCAGGTGGTCCGCGACGGCCGCCACCTGCTCGTCCCCGACGTCGCCGCCGCCCTCGACCGCTCGATCGGCGCGCTCCTGGAGTTGGCACGCTGACGGTCACGGCCGAGGCACCGAGGCTCCCGCATGAAGGACGTCGCCTCGGGACCGGACGGCTTCCTGCCCTCGGCCTAGCCAGGGCGGCGGCCGAGGACCACCTGGAGCAGCCCGGTGGCGGTGCCCTGGGACTCGTCGTGGACCTGGGGGGTGGGGCCGCCGCCGGCGATGTCGACGTGGAGGGTGGCCAGGCCGGCCCGGCGCTGGAACGGGGAGGAGCGGACGCTGCCGCTCTGGGCCTTGGCCACCGGGACGGCGGTGGTGACCCGGATGGCCACCCCGACCCGGGCGTAGAGGAAGCCTTCCCGGGTGGCGTGGCCGAGGTGCCGGTAGGCGGCCAGTCCCATGGCCACGGCCAGGGCGAGCACGGGCAGGGCGAGCACGGCCAGCCCCGCCGGGACGGCCAGCACGCCCAGCGAGGTCAGCCGCCACAGGGGAAGGGCGACCGCGGCCATGACCAGGGTGGCGACGACCACGCTGCGGGTCACCGCCCGGCGGCGGGCCGCCGGGGGCGGGAGGAGCAGGCGCGGGACCGGCGACGCCCCAGGCAGCAGCTCCTCGAGGACCCGGTTGACCTGCACGCGGGGCAGGATCGGGATGGCCAGGCGGCTGGCCGTCTGGTCGGCGCCGCCGGCCCGGCCGGCGCTCTGGATGCGGATCGAGGCCAGGCCGAGGGCCCGGCGCAGCAGCGACTCCTCGATCCGGACCACCTGGAGCCGGGCCAGGGGCAGGACCGCCTCCCGGCGCTCCAGCAGGCCGCGGCGCACCACCAGGTCGTTGCCGGCCCTGGCCAGGGTGAAGCCGTAGTCGGTGACGATGCTGGAGGCGGCGGCCAGGCCCAGCCACACGACCACCCCGAGCACGGCCACGACGGCGAATGCGGCCGGGGTGGTCGGGGTGACCGCCTCCGGGTCGAACCGCGCGAACAGCCAGTCGGACAGGCCCGGGAACCAGTCGGTGGCCTGGGAGATGGGGCCGAGCACGACCAGCGCGGCCGCCGCCCGCGACCCGGTGATCCCGGCCAGCATCACCTCGCCGAGCCCGAGCCGCAGCAGCACCCGCTCGGCCCTTGGGACGTCCAGGTCGGCCTCGGCGGCCGCCCGGCCCGCCGGGGCCTGGCCCTCGGCCGCCTGACCGGCCGGGGCGGCCGTCAGCCGGGCCTTGGCCTGGAGGAGGCTGGCCCGCAGGGCCCGGGCCTCGTCCAGGGTGACCACGTCCAGGTCGACCTCGGCCGACGACCCGCCCCCGGCCGTCTCGACCCGCAGGGTGGCCACGCCGAGCAGGCGGTGCAGAGGCTTGCGGACCAGGTCGACCTGCTGGATCCGGTCGAACGGGACCGACCGGAGCTTGCGGGCCAGCACCCCCTCCTCGAGCCGCAGGGCCCCGCCCTCCAGCTCGTAGGTGCGGCGCAGCCACTCGATCGTGCTCCAGGCCAGCAGCACCAGCGCCCCCAGGCCGAGCAGCCAGAACTGCCGCCGGGCGGCCACCAGCAGGGCCAGCGGCCACAGCCGCCAGGCGTGCCCGATGGCGAAGAACACCGGGCTGAGCACGTGCAGCCGCCGTGGCCCCCCGCCCTCGAGCGGGACCCCGGGCGATCCCGGAGGCGCCGGCGGCCCGGGTGTGGGGTCCGGCGCCGGTGGCGCGTTCAGCTCCGGCGGGGGCGGGCCAGGGTCCTCAGACCGCATCGCCGTGGCCGGCCCTGGCCAGGATCAGGCGGCGCAGGCCCTCGGCGTCGCCGGCGGCGATGCCGGGGATGGTGGCGTCGGTGCCGGCCGAGGCGGTGTGCACCACCAGCCGGGCCAGGCCGACGGCCCGCTCGACCGGCCCCTGGGCCACGTCGATGTGCTGGACCCGGAAGTAGGGGATGGCCGAGTGGATGCGCCGGACCACCCCGTGGCGCAGCTCCAGCGCGTCCTCGGCCACCTGGTAGCGCCAGATCCGGTAGTTGGCCCGCGGCATCCACCAGGCGGCCAGGCCCCCGGCGACCGCGACGACCCCGGCGGCCAGCCCGGGCGGCCCGGGCAGCTCGGCCCCGGCCAGCCTGGCCCCGATGTCGACGGCCAGCACCAGCAGGGCCAGCACCCCGTAGCCGATCGCCTCCTGCACCGTCCAGACGGTCACCACGCGGCGGTCCAGCTCCCTGGCCGCGACCCAGCTCTCGGTTGCCTCGGTCATCTCCGGCCCAGCCTATCGGGAGAGGCCAACGTCCACACGGGCGATGCTCGGCGGGCGCCAGCGGCCGGCGCCGATAGAATGGGGTACATGAGCAGTCTCCCCATCCCAGCGTTCGCCGCTCCCCGGCAGGTGCTGCTGGCCGCCCCGCGCGGCTACTGCGCCGGCGTCGAGCGGGCCATCGACATCGTCGAGGTCGCCCTGGCCACCTACGGCCCCCCGGTCCACGTGCGCAAGCAGATCGTCCACAACCTGCACGTGGTCAAGGACCTCGAGACCCGGGGCGCGGTGTTCGTCGACGAGCTCGACGAGGTCCCGGAGGGGGCGACGGTGGTGTTCTCGGCCCACGGGGTCGCCCCGTCGGTGCACGCCGAGGCCAAGGCCCGCGGCCTGCGGGTGATCGACGCCACCTGCCCGCTGGTGACCAAGGTCCACCAGGAGGCGCGCAAGTTCGCCGCCAAGGGCTACGACATCGTGCTCGTCGGCCACGAGGGCCACGAGGAGGTCGCCGGCACCATGGGCCACGCGCCCCGGGCCGTCCACCTGGTCGGCGACGAGGAGGAGGCGGCCAGGGTCGAGGTCGCCGACCCCGAGCGGGTCGCCTACCTCACCCAGACCACCCTGTCGGTGGACGAGACGGCCGGAGTGATCGGCACCCTGCGGGAGCGGTTCCCGGTGCTGGCCGGCCCCCGCTCCGACGACATCTGCTACGCCACCCAGAACCGGCAGGCGGCGGTCAAGACCCTGGCCCGCGACTGCCAGCTGGTGCTGGTCATCGGGGCCGAGAACTCCTCCAACTCGGTGCGCCTGGTCGAGGTCGCCCGGGCCGCCGGCTGCCAGGCCCACCTGGTCTCCGAAGCCTCGTCGATCGACCCGGCCTGGTTCGAGGGCGTCGACACCGTCGGCATCAGCTCGGGCGCCTCCGCCCCCGAGTGGCTGGTCGACGAGCTGGTCGCGGCCCTACGGGAGCGAGGCGCGACCGAGGTCCGCGAGGTCGAGGTGATCCCCGAGAACGTCCACTTCGCCCTGCCGGGGACCCTGCGCCGGGACGCCGAGGCGGTCCGGGCCGGGGGGGCCCGGGGGACCGCCGGGGTGGCCCCCCGGACGGTCGGACGGCCCGGCGGCTAGATGACCTCGAAGGACGGCGGCGTCTACGTCGTCGGAGCCGGGCTGGCCGGGCTCCGCTGCGCCCGCCGCCTCCACGAGAAGGGCGTGGCCGCCACCGTGCTCGAGGCGGGCGACGGGGTCGGCGGCCGGGTCCGCACCGACCGGGTCGAGGACTTCCTGCTCGACCGGGGCTTCCAGGTCCTGCTGACCGCCTATCCCGAGGCCACCGAGGCCCTCGACTACCGGGAGCTGGAGCTGCACCCCTTCTACCCGGGGGCGATGATCCGCACCGGCGGCAGGTTCGTGACCGTGGCCGACCCCTTCCGCCGCCGCTGGGACGGGCTGCGCACCGCCCTGGCCCCGGTGGGCGGCCTTGGCGACAAGCTCAAGGTGGCCAAGCTGCGCCGGCGGGTCACCGCGGGGTCGCTGGAGGAGCTGTTCGCCCGGCCCGAGACCACCACCCGCGAGGCCCTGGCCGCCGACGGCTTCTCCGACACGATCGTCGACCGCTTCTTCCGGCCGCTGTTCGGCGGGGTCCTGCTCGACCACGAGCTGGGCACCTCCAGCCGCATGTTCGAGTTCGTCTACCGGATGTTCGCCCTCGGCGACGTCGCCATCCCGACCCGGGGCATGGGCGCCATCGCCGAGCAGCTGGCCGGCGGCCTCCCGCCCGGCTGCGTCCGCCTCGGCCAGCGGGTCACGGCGGTGGGCGACGGCGGCGTCACCCTGGCCGACGGCGAGCGGCTGCCGGCCAGGGCGGTGGTGGTCGCCACCGACGGCCCCACCGCCTCCGAGCTGCTCGGCGGCGAGCCGGCGGCCCCCGGGTCGGTCGCGGCCAGCTGCCTCTACTTCGCCGCCGACCGGGCCCCGGTCGACGAGCCGGTGATCGTCCTCGACGGCGACGGCCAGGGCCCGGTCAACAACCTCTGCGTCCCCAGCGCCGTCGCCCCCACCTACGCCCCGCCCGGCGCCGCCCTCATCTCGGCAGCCGTGATCGACCGCCCCGGCCTCCCCAAGGGCCCCGACCTGGAGGCCGCCGTCCTCGGCCAGCTCGCCGACTGGTTCGGCTCGGGCGTGGTCGCCTGGCGCCACCTCAAGACCTACCACATCCCCCACGCCCAGCCCGCCCAGCCCCCCGGCACCCTCGACCCCCCCGAACGCCCCGTCCGCCTCCGCCCCGGCCTCTACGTCTGCGGCGACCACCGCGACAACGCCTCCATCAACGGCGCCCTCGCCTCCGGCCGCCGCACCGCCGAGGTGGTCCTGGAGGACCTGTAGGCCTCAGATCCACTCGTCGGTGGCGGTGCGGTCGCTCCCGGGCTGGTCGCCGGTGTTGGGGGTGCCGGCTGGCTCGAGCAGGAGCAGGTGGCACTCCTCCGGGGCGACCGGGCAGTGGGGGAGGCCGCGGGGCACGATGAACATCTGGCCGGGGCCGAGCTCCACGGCGTCGCGGCCCTCCAGCCGGACGGTGAGGCGGCCGGCCAGAACGATGAAGGTCTCGTCGGTGTCGTCGTGCTGATGCCAGACGAACTCGCCCAGGACCTTCACCGCCTTGACGTGCAGGTCGTTGACCTGCCCGATGATCTTCGGTGACCACAGCTCGTCGAAGGCGGCCAGCTTCTCGGCGAAGTCGACCACGGTGTCGGGCGCTGCCATCGCTCCTCCTGCTCGTCCGGTCACGGACCTACCGCTCCAGCTTGGCAGCGTTCCCCGTCCAGGTGTGGCGGTAGGCTGCGCCGATGAGCGGGCGGCTGGACGGGCAGGTGGCGCTGGTCACCGGGGGTGGGCGGGGGATCGGGCGGGCGATCGGGGAGGCGCTGGCCGCCGCCGGGGCCCGGGTCGCCCTGGCCGCCCGGTCGGGCGACGAGCTGGCCGAGGCGGTCGCGGCGGCGGAGGCCGGAGGCGGGGTGGCGCGGGGCTGGACCCTGGACGTCACCGACCTGGGAGCGGTCGCCGGGGTGGTCGCCGAGGCCGAGGCGGCCCTGGGGCCGGTCACGCTGCTGGTCAACAACGCCGGGACCGCCCAGGAACCGGGCCGTTGTGGGAGGCCGACCCGGGCGACTGGTGGCGTGACCTGGAGGTACACGTCCGGGGGCGTTCAACTGCTGCCGGGCGGTGCTGCCGGGGATGGTCGAGCGGCGACGCGGGCGGGTGGTCAACATCGGCAGCCTGGTCGGCGCCCGCGACGAGCCGTACGTGACCGCCTACGCCTGCGCCAAGGCGGCCTTCTTCCGGCTGACCGGCACGCTGGCCGCCGAGACCGCCGGCCACGGCATCACCGTGCTCTGCGTCAGCCCGCCCGAGGAGTACACGCCGGCCCAGCGGACCGGAGACCTGCTGGTCCGGATCGCCGCCGGGGAGGCCGACCCGCTGAGCGGGCGGTTCCTGCACGCCGAGGACGACCTCGACGAGCTGCTGGCCGGCGCCGGCCGGGTGGCCGCCGAGGACCTGCTCACCCTGCGGCTGCGGGAGTGGCCGGGGAGCTGAGGACAACCCCTCCCCGGTGTCGGGACGGCGAGGTAGGGTTGCCCCATGAACGAGCACATCGATGTCCAGGCCGGGGAAGTCCTGTTGACGGTCGGCACCATGAAGGGGGCGTGGCTGTTCGCGGGCGACCCCGAGCGGGGGAAATGGCGCTGGAGCGGGCCGCACTTCCGTGGCGAGCAGGTGTACGCCATCCGGTTCGACGGGCGGGGTGGGCGGCACCGGCTGCTCGCCGGGACCGAGCACGGGCACTGGGGGGCGGTGGTGCGGTCCTCGGACGACCTGGGGCGGAGCTGGAGCGAGCCGGCCGAGGGCAACCTCCGGTTCCCGGAGGGGACGGACGCGGCGCTGGCCCGGGTGTGGCAGCTGCAGCCGGCCGGCGACGACCAGCCGGGGACGGTGTGGGCCGGGGTCGAGCCGGCGGCCCTGTTCCGCTCCGAGGACGGCGGGGAGACCTTCGAGCTCGTCAGGGGGCTCTGGGACCATCCCCACCGGCCGCGCTGGGAGCCGGGGGGCGGCGGGCTGTGCCTGCACACGGTCCTGCCCGACCCGGCCGACCCGGAGCGGATGTGGATCGCCATCTCCACCGGCGGGGTGTACCGGACCGACGACGGCGGGCGCAGCTGGCAGGCCCGCAACGACGGCGTCCGGGCCGTGTTCCTGCCCGACAAGTACCCCGAGTTCGGCCAGTGCGTGCACAAGATCGCCCCGGCCGGCGGGCGCCCGGACCGCCTGTACCTCCAGAACCACTGGGGCCTGTACCGCAGCGACGACGGGGGCGACCACTGGGAGGACATGGCCAACGGGGTGCCGAGCGACTTCGGCTTCCCCATGGTCACCCACCCGACCGACCCCGACACCGCCTGGATCATCCCGCTGGACTCCGACGAGTTCCGCTGCACGCCCGACGGCCAGGCCCGGGTCTACCGGACCCGGGACGCCGGCGGCTCCTGGGAGGCGCAGACCGCCGGGCTGCCGGAGCGGGACGCCTGGCTGACCGTGCTCCGCGACGGCTTCGCCAGCGACGGGCTCGACCCGGCCGGCCTCTACTTCGGGACCCGCACCGGGCAGCTGTTCGGCTCCGCCGACGAGGGGGAGAGCTGGCAGGCCCTGGCCGAGTGGCTGCCGCCGGTGGTCTGCGTCAAGGCCGCCGTGGTGCCCTGAGGGGGTCCTCAGATGGCGACCATCCACCTGCCGGGCGCCCTCTCCGGCCACGCCGGCGGGCAGCGCCGGGTCGAGGTCGACGGGGCCACCGTCGGGAAGGTGCTGGCCGCCCTCGGCCAGGCCCATCCCGGGGTCGGCCAGCGGGTCCTCGACGACCGCGGGGCCCTGCGCCGGCACGTCAACGTGTTCGTCAACGGCGAGAGCATCCGCTACCTGGACGGGATCGAGACCCCGGTCGCCGGCACCGACGAGGTCTGGATCCTCCCCGCCGTCTCCGGCGGCGGATGACCGGGAGCGGGTGACAAGGGCCGGGGGCCGGCCTATGGTTGTCGGGGTTCCCGGAGAAGGCGCCGGTCGGCTGGCGGCGGCCCGGGATGGTGACGCCGAGTGGAGAGTGGAGGACGGCGCCATGGAGGAGCTGCTGCTGACCCTGCTGGTGATGTGCCTTGTGGCCGGCGGGGTGACCCTCTTCGCCGTCTGGCGGGTCGTGCGCTGGGTCCGGCGCAGCCCGATGCTGCGGCGGCGGGCCCGGAGCGTCCAGGCGCTGACGACACCGCCCGGGGCCCGGCGGCAGGTGGCCTGCCTGCGGCGCGACCTGAACGTGGCCGCCCAGGCCACCGGTGAGGCGGTCGCGGTGGTCAGGGCGGCCGGCGGCACCGTCGGCGACCTGCCCCAGCTGGCCAGGCGCCTCGGGCGGGTGGCCGCGACCCTCGACGCCGAGCTGCGGCTGCTGGCCCGCGAGCCCGACCTCTCCGAGCTGGCCCGGGTGCTGCCCGCGGCCAGGGCCAGGGTGGCCGACGTCACCCGGGTCGCCCTGACCATCCGCCGCGCCGCCAGCGCCGGCCTCGGGGCCGACACGGCCGCCGAGCTCGCCCCCCTCGAGGCCGAGGTCGAGCGCGAGGTCCGCGCCCTCGACGCCGGGGTCGACCGCCTCCTCGCCCTCGCCTCCGGCACCTGAGGTGCCCGGCGCCGTCGCCCCCTCCCGCGACGCCTGACGTGTCCCACGGGGTCGTCATCGCGTTGGAGCTGGTCGGGGCGGTGCTGATCCTGGCCGGGTTCACCCTCGCCCAGCTGCGGCTGCTCGACCAGCACTCGCTGGTCTACCTGGTCCTCAACCTGGTCGGCTCGTTCGTGCTGGCCGTGATCGCCCTGGCCGACGAGCGCTGGGGATTTCTCATGCTCGAAGGCGTGTGGGCGATCGTGTCGGCGATCAGCCTGGCCAACGTCGCTCTTGGGGGGGTTCGGTGGGGAGGACTCCCCCCCGAATGAATCGGGCGGTGCGGCGG
>CALGFH010000138.1 GCA_937881255.1 uncultured Actinomycetes bacterium | reverse complement strand
CGGCCCCGGGGCGGCGGCGGCCCGGACTGGCCGGGCGGGTCCTGCCGCCGCTGGTGTTCAGCCTGGTCGTGCTCGGGGCCTGGCAGGCCTACACCGGGCTGGCCGACATCAGCCCCCTGCTGCTGCCCTCGCCCTGGGCGGTGGCCGTCTCGGTGGTCGACAACGCCGCCCTGTTCGCCCGCAACGCCGTCGTCACCCTGCAGGAGATCCTGCTCGGCTTCGTCCTCGGGGCGGCCGCCGGGGTCGCCCTGGCCGTGCTGCTGACCTACTCGCGGCTGGCCGAGCGGGCCGTGTACCCGTGGCTGGTCGCCTCCCAGATGGTGCCGATCGTGGCCGTGGCCCCGATCCTGGTCGTCTGGTTCGGCTTCACCATCGTCCCCAAGGTGGTCGTGGTCGCCCTGGTCTGCTTCTTCCCGGTGGTGGTCAACACCACCGACGGGCTCAAGTCGGTCGACCCCGAGATGGTCCGGCTGATGCGCACCCTTGGCATGTCCCGGCTGCGGATCATGCGCAGCGTGCGCGTGCCCTCGGCCCTGCCGTACGTGTTCTCCGGCCTCAAGGTGGCCATGGCCCTCTCGGTGATCGGGGCCGTGTTCGGCGAGTGGGTCGGCTCCAGCGAGGGGCTCGGCTACCTGATGCTGGCCCTCAACAACCAGCTGGCCACCACCGAGCTGTTCGGGGCCGTGCTGGTGCTGTCGCTCATGGGCATCTCCCTGTTCTTCCTCGTCGGCCTGGTCGAGCGCCTGGTCATCCCCTGGCACCACGAGTCCCGCCGGGCCCTCCAGCAGCAATGAGCCCGACCACGGTGGTGCGCGGCGGCCACGTCCTGACCATGGGGCCGGCCGGCGACCTGACCGGCGGGGCGGTCGCCTTCGCCGACGGCCAGGTCCTGGCCGTCGGCCCCTTCGCCGAGGTGGCCGACCGGTTCCCGGGGGCCGAGGTGGTCGGCGACGACCAGGGGGTGGTGCTGCCCGGGCTGGTCAACGGCCACACCCACCTGTCGGAGGCGCTGATCTGCGGCATGGGCGAGGACCTGACCCTGTTCGAGTGGGGCGAGCGGCTGGTCACCCCGGTCGGGCGCCACCTGACCAGGGAGATGGCCCGGGTCGGGGCCATGCTCAAGGGGGCCGAGCTGCTGCTGTCGGGAGCCACCTGCGTCAACGACATGTTCTGCCACACCAACGTCGGCTCCCAGGCCAGCCTTGGGGTGGTGGACGGGCTGGAGGAGCTGGGCCTGCGCGGGGTGGTGGCATTCGGGCCCGAGGACATGGCCGAGCCCGACCGCCACCCGGTGGGCGACTTCCTGGCCGAGCACGAGGCCCTGGCCGGCCGCTGCGCCGGCAGCCGGCTGGTCGGCTTCCGGCTCGGCGTCGGGACCGTGCTCGGCCAGACCGACGAGCTGCTGGCCGCCTCGGCCAGGGCGGCCCGCGAGCACGGCTGGGCCGTCCACACCCACCTGGCCGAGGTCCGCGAGGAGGTCGTCATGGCCCGGCTGCGCTGGGGCCGGACCAGCGTGGAGCGGGCCGCCGACGCCGGCCTGCTCGAGGTCCCGGTGGTGGCCGGCCACGGCATCTGGGTCAGCGAGGGCGAGATCCGCCTGCTGGCCGGGGCCGGGGTCGCGGTGGTCCACAACCCGGTGGCCAACATGATCCTCGGGTCGGGGGTCTGCCCCCTGGCCGCGCTGCGCGGGGCCGGCATCCCGGTCGGGATCGGCACCGACGGGGCCGCCTCCAACGACAGCCAGAACATGCTGGAGGCGGTCAAGACGGCCGCCCTGCTCCAGAAGGTGGCCCGGCTCGACCCACGGGCGGTATCGGCCGGCGACGTCCTGGCCATGGCCACCCTCGAGGGGCCCGGGCCCTCGGCCTTGACGGCCTGGTCGGGTCGCTGGAGCCCGGCAAGCGGGCCGACCTGGTCCGGCTGCGGGGCGACCGGCCCGGCCTGGCCAACGTCCACGACCCCCGCCAGCAGGTCGTCTACTGCACCTCCCCGGCCGATGTGGCCGACGTCTGGGTCGACGGGTCCCGCCGGGTCATGGATGGTCAGCTGGTCGGCCACGACCTGGCCGCCCTGGTCGAGACCAGCCGCCCCCTGGCCGCCGCCCTGGCCGCCAAGGCCGGGCTCGGCGGACGCTCCCGCCTGGCCTGAGGGTCAGTCGCGGCCGAGGGCGCCGCTGGTCAGGGCGCGGCGGCCGGCCTCGGTCAGGAGCACGTAGTCGGAGGCGATCACCACCAGCTGGCGGC
The DNA here is from genome assembly GCA_937881255.1 of uncultured Actinomycetes bacterium. GTDB lineage: Bacteria > Actinomycetota > CALGFH01 > CALGFH01 > CALGFH01 > CALGFH01. Next base: position 3,688 of record CALGFH010000138.1, on the reverse strand, counting down.
TGGCCAGCGAGCGGGCGACCTCGCGCCGGACCGGCCAGCGGGTGGCGTACCCGTCGACCGCCCCGAGCTGCTCCAGGGCCGCCTGCTCGGCGGCGTCGAGGCCGTCGTGGGGGGATGGCCCTGGAGCGGCCTGGCGGGGCGCAGGGCGCTGGCGCGGCCGGAGCCGGAGGGTGGCTGCTCCGCGCAGCCCCCTGACGACATTCCCGAGAAACCCCGGGGTGCCGCTGGCATCTGCCATTGGGGACCTCCCGACAGCGTCCTGGCGGGGTCCGGACCCGATTTCGAGGTGCCGGACCGACTGGGCTATGATCCGCAATGCCAAGTGCAGATGCAACTGCCGAGGCCAAGTGCGGGCGGTCAGCGTCCGCAGACGATTCCACGGAGGAACTGGCGATGACGCCTGAGGGTCAGGATCCAGCTTCGTTCAACGGCATGCCCGCCGGCGATCTGGCGGGGGCGCGGTGGCGCAAGAGCGGGCGCAGCAGTGCCCAGGGCAACTGCGTCGAGCTCGCCGGGCTGACCGGCGGCGGGGTCGCCGTGCGCAACTCCCGCGACCCCGATGGCCCGGCCCTGGTGTTCACCGGCGCCGAGCTCGACGCCTTCCTCGGAGGGGTCAGGGACGGCGACTTCGACGACCTGCTCCGCTGAGCCCGGCGGGCCCGGGGCCGGTCAGGCCCTGCGGGCGATCCCGGCCCAGTAGTAGGCGACCCGGGGGTCGGCCGGGGGGGTGTCGGGCCGCCAGGACAGCACCGGGGTCACCCCCGGGTCGATCAGCTCAAGGCCGGTGAAGAACTCCCCCACCTCGGCCTGGGTGCGCGGCACCAGGGTGACCCCGGCCGCCTCGGCGGCCGCCACCGCCTTGGCCGTCTGAAGTCGGGCGTCGGATGGGTGACGGCCAGGTAGCTGCCCGAGGGCATCCGCTCCATCACGGTGGCCACCATCTCGAAGTGGCGGACGGCCCGGCTGAGGAAGGCGCGGTTGGCCGCGGCCATCTCCCGCATGTTCGGGATGGTCTGGATCATCATCTCGGCCAGGTGCCGGTCGGCTGGCTAGAGGTCGTCCAGGAGCTTCTCGAGCAGCTCCACGGTCTGGTCGGGCGCGGCCGCCCGGACGCAGATGCTCTCCATCACGTGCAGGTACTGGTCGACCTCGTCGGGCTTGTTCAGGTAGCTGGCCCCGGAGATGTGCTCCAGGTAGACGACGTCCGGCAGCTCCTGGTCGGGGAAGCGGAGCACGCTGAAGGAGCCGACCATGGCCGCGTGGGCGCCGGCATCGAAGGGCAGGATCTGGAGGGTGACGTTGGGCAGCTCGGTGGCCTCCAGCAGCCGCTGCAGCTGCCCCTTCATCACCGCGGGGCCGCCGACCGGCCGGCGCAGGGCGGCCTCGTCCACGACCGCCCACAGCCGGGGCGGGTGCTCGCGGGTGAGCAGGATCTGGCGGGCCATGCGGAGCCGGACCTTGCGGCCCACCTCCTCCGGCGGCTCCTCCAGGTGGGCCCCGTGGATCACCGCCCGCATGTAGTCGTCGGTCTGGAGCAGCCCGGGGACGAACATCCCCTCGTAGGTCCGGATCAGGGTGGCCGCCGACTCCAGGTCGACGTAGGTCCGGAACCACTGGGGCAGGACGTCGCCGTAGTGCTGCCACCAGCCGGGGACGTTGGCCTCCCGGGCCAGGGTCAGGAGCTCGTCGATCTCGTCCGGGTCGGTGACCCCGTAACGCTCCAGCAGGTCGACGAGGTCGCGTTGCTTGAAGCCGACCTGGCCGTTCTCGAGCCGGTGGATCTTCCAGGCCGACGCGCGGATGGCCTCGGCGGCCTCCTCCCGCGACAGCCCGATGTCGGTCCGGAGCCGGCGCAGCTTGGCCCCGACCAGCAGCCGCTGGACCTTCGGGCCTCCCCCAGCTGGTGCTCTGCTCTCACTCATCGCGTTCCCCCCGGGACGGAATTGCCACACAGTCTCCCACCCCGCCGGACTTGTCCAGACACTAGTTCGGGGGCGCCGCGGTGAGGGCCAGGAACCGTTCCACCGCCGTCCGGGCCTGGGCGGCCAGGGCCTCGGGGGCCGGCGGCGGCTCGCCCAGGGGCACACGGATCTGGAGGTCCCGGATGACGAGGCCGTAGAGGAGCTGGAAGGCCTCGGCCGGGTCGTCGATGCCGAGGACGCCGGCCTCGGCCAGCCGGGCCAGGTAGGCCTCGACGATCGGCCCCGTGCGGTGGCGCCCCTGGGCCAGCAGCACGGCCGCCAGCTCGCCGGCAGGGGCCCGGCCGGCCGCCCGGCCCCCGCCCAGCTCGGCCAGGGCGGCCCGGTTGAGGGCCACCGACCGCTCCCCCAGCAGCAGCCGCAGGAGGTTGGTGGCGAACGCGGTCAGGGTCGCGGCCGGGTCGGCCCCGCCGTCGACGTCCAGGGCGGCGGCCATGGCCTGGTCGGCCGCCTCCGCCTGGCGGCGGATCAGGGCGGTGAACAGCCCCTGCTTGCCGCCGAACCAGGCGTACAGGGTCTCCTTGGAGGAGCCGGCCCGCTCGGCCACCGCGGCCATGGTGGTCCCCTGGTAGCCCCGCTCGACCAGCAGCTTGACCACGGCGTCGAGCACGACCTCGCGGTGGGCGGCGCTGGTCCCGGCCGGCGGGCGGCCCCGGCGCTGGGTGGCCCGTGCTCCCGTGCGGCTGACCGCCGTCCGGCGGCTCACCCTGGTGGCGGCGACCATCGCCACCGGGCTGGCGGCCGGGTTCTTCTACGCCTACCACGTCTCGGTGACCCGCGGCCACGCCCTGATCGGCGACCGCGCCTACGTGGAGGCGATGCAGGCCATCAACGCCACCGTCCGCAACGTCGAGTTCGCCCTCGGCTTCTTCGGCGCCCTGATCCTCGGCGTCGCCGCCCTGGCCCTGCGGGCCGGCCGCTGGCGCTCCCCCACCACCTGGCTGCTGGCCGCCGGGGTCGGCCTGTACCTGGCCGCGGTCCTGGTCACCATGACCGTCAACGTGCCCATGAACGAGGACCTGGCCAGGGTCGCCCTGTCCGGCACCGACCTGGCCGCGGTCCGGGCCGACTACGAGCCGGTCTGGAACCGGGCCAACGCCCTGCGCACCGGCCTGTCCGTGGCCGCCTTCGCCCTCCTGGTCGGAGCCGTGGCCAGCGACCGCCGCCCCGGCCGGACCCCCCAGGCGACGGCCACTCACGCCGTCGCGGCCACCCACTAGACTCTCGCCATGGCGAGCTGGAACGAGATCGAGTCGTCCGCGCCCGAGCTGGCCGCCCGGGCGCGGACGACCTTCGACGCCCACAAGCACAAGGTCCTGGCCACCCTGCGCCGGGACGGCTCCCCCCGCATCAGCGGGATCGAGGCCACCTTCAGCGACGGCGAGCTGTGGCTCGGCATGATGCCCGGCTCCCGCAAGGCCATCGACCTGCGCCGCGACCCGCGCCTGGCCCTCCACAGCGCGTCGCTCGACCCGCCCGACGACCCCACCGCCTGGCCCGGCGACGCCAAGCTGACCGGCCGGGCCGTCGAGGTCGACGACCCCGAGCGGCTGCGGAAGCTCGGCGCCGGCGACGACCCCGCCGGCGCCCACCTGTTCCGGGTCGACATCACCGAGCTGGTCCACACCCGGGTCGGCGACCCCGCCGACCACCTGGTCATCGACCTCTGGCAGGAGGGCAAGGGCCTGCGCAGCATGCAGCGCCGCTAG